>NZ_FQVG01000053.1 GCF_900129265.1 Caloramator proteoclasticus DSM 10124
GTAAGAAGTAGTCGCTACATAATATTTAAGCTTTGCAGTAGCTACGCATATAAAAATGATTTTTATGAGATTGTAGCAAATATTCACAAGTTAGAATGAAATTCTTTTATTATTGTTCTTTGATAAGTTCAAAAAGTAAAATTTTATACTATAGGTGAAATCTATTCTTCTTTAATGTAAATATCTGTAATTTATGAAAATTTTATTCATATAACAATTATACTAAGATTTCTTATAAATATTTTTCAGTTTAATTTTTGGTTGGTGAATAATTCAGGATATTTTATCTATAAACATTTTGTCAAGTTTTATCTCATCAAAGGGGAAAATCATAAGGTTTCTAATAGATGAATATCCTGAACCAAAATCATCAAAGGAAATCTTTATTCCCTTTTGCTTTGCATACCTTACACTTTCTATTATCTCTAATCTATTAGATAAAAGTGCTGTCTCTGTAATTTCAATTTTAATATATTCTGGTGAAACAGAATTTTGTTTTAAAACATTTAATAATCGTTCAATATATTGATGAGATAATGTTTCAGCAGAAACATTTAAATTAAGTTGTATCTTTATTCCCTTATCTAAAATTGATTTTAAATCCTTAACTGCTCCTTTTAATACAAATTCATCTAAATCTCTTATATAACCAGCCTCTTCAATTATTGGTATGAACTTTGCTGGTGATACAGGGCCTAATATACTACTATTCCACCTAACCAATGACTCTATGTCTGTTATTTTGTTTTCCTTTGTAGAGTAAATAGGCTGATAATAGGCACATATTTCATTTTGCTTCATTGCATTATATACATTATTAACAACCTTTGTTTTTTCAATTATTCTCTCCTCAAGATCCTTTGTAAACTTTATAATAAGGGACTTTGAGATATTTTTTGCCTCATGTAGTGCAATGTCTGCCTTTCTAACAGCCTCTAAAACAGATTCATTTCTAAAGGGCTTATATAAACCTGCACTTATTGATACAGAAACCTTTATATCATTGACATATATACTATTTTTTATTTCATCTTTAATATTCTCAAGTAGATTCAGAGCATATTCTTCCCCTACTTTTTCAAATATAATAACAAAATCATCACCTGAATACCTGTATATATTCCCAATACCTTGTAATTTAGACTTCATATATTCCGCAAATCTTTTTAGCAACAAATCTCCAAATAAATGACCATAGGTATCGTTTATTAGCTTAAAATTATCTATATCAACATATACAATAATATTTTCTTCTTTACACCTTTTATATATAAGGGATGTTCTATTTAAAAGGTTTGTAACACTATCTAAAACGTCTACTGTTTTCATTATTTTTACCTTTTTCCTAAACCCCATATTTGCCTCCATAATACTCAACAGATATATTTACAAATCCTTTAAATAATTTAATCTATATAAATTAAAATATAACATAAAATTACAATAATTTCTATATCGTATCATAAATTTTCAAAATTTTTATAATAAAGAGAGGGTCATACCCTCTAAGATTATTAACAAACCAACTTGTTAACTAAAGTATAAAAAAGCCCCATGAAAGGATTTCGATAGGCTCTTTCATGAGCTTTAACAATTCTTAGCTTTTCGACTTTGGATAAGTCCGTAATTCGGCACAGGAGGTGCCGAGCCGAGCGGCCATCAGGACGATGGCATCGCGAGGGTAGGAGTTTTCCAAACAAAGAAAAGCATAGAATTGATTAGCGTAATGAACGAATGCCCAAGAAATCCTTCATGGGGCTAATCAATATATAACTTTTTCAACAGCCTGAGAGGGTCATACCCTCTCTTTTTAAATTTTAAATTTATATCTTGAAACTGTTAACAACATCCTTAAGCCCATCTGCCAATGCCAATAACTTTTCTGATGCTGACGCAACCTCTTCTGATGATGCTGAAAGCTCCTCTGAGGATGAACTTACCTCCTCAACAACTGATAGATTTTCAGTTGCTATTTGGTTAACAGATTCTATCTTGCTTACTGTTTCATCTTTATATTCTATCATTTCATCTACATACTCTGTTGTTGCGTTTATAAGAGGAGTTATATTTTCAACTGATGATAGTATATCCGTAAATGAGGAAACTGTTGCCTTAACTGATTCTTTTTGGTTATCTATAAACCTTTCAACATTATTTGATGTTTCTAATACTTCCTTTGTCTCTGCTTGAATCATATTAATTATGTTAACTATTTCATCCGTTGACTTTTTTGATTCCTCTGCAAGCTTTCTAACCTCATCTGCTACAACTGCAAAACCACGTCCTGCTTCACCTGCACGGGATGCCTCAATTGCTGCATTAAGTGCCAATAGATTTGTTTGTTCTGATATTCCCTTTATAACATCTGCAATGCTGCTTATATTATAAACAGAAGCATTTAAAGTATTTAGCTTTTCTGCAACAGTATTAAAGGCAGCTCTTATATCTTCAATTGATAAAATTAACTTATCCATTTCATTCTTTCCAATTGATGCCTTCTGTTCTGTACTTTGTACTTCTTTTTTTACACTGTTTAATTTAACATAAGCCTCATCCATTGCATTAGATAATTTTTCAAAGGCAAGCATTATTTCATCTATGCTTGTTGATTGCTCCTGTGCACCACTTGCCACTTGCTCAACACTTGATGCAACCTGTTCAGATGATGCAGCCATCTCCTGCGAAACTGCAGTTAAACTATTTGCCTCCTCAAATAGATTTGATGAACTATCTGAAAGCTTTTTAACCATTTCCTTTAGAGTATTCATCATCTTATCAAGGCTATTAAACATATCTCCTACTTCATCACGTCTATATAATAACTTTTTATCTACTGTAACTTTGAAATCTAAATCTGAAATAGTATTTAGATTTTTATTTAGTTTTTCTATTGGTTTTATTACATTTCTTCTTATAATTAAATAAAAAGCAGTAGCCCCAAGTGAAAGAACTAATAAAGATATAGCAATTATTAAAATCACAGGAGTCTTGATTATTCCAAAAACATAACTTTCTGGATAACCTATAAAAATCATACCAATAGCTTTTCCTGTACTATCCTTTATTGGTTTATATATAGTAACATATTTTTTACCTACTACATCTGCAGTTCCATTATAGTTAGTTCCCTCTTTTAATACCTTGTCTACTACATTTTGTGCAGCCTTTGTTCCAACCTGCCTCTGACCATCCTTTACAACTGTTGTATTTATTCTGGTATCATTTAAAAAAATTGTTACATCTGCCTTTGTGATATTCTTTATAGAATCAAGCATTTGATAATCTTCGTTAATAATCTTGTCTCCCTTATAAAGCTTCTCCCCTTCAACCCTCCAATCGCCTGCATACTGCCTATCTAAAAGTTCAACTATAAAATCAGAGTTTGACTCCAGCACATTATTTTGAATAACATTTTTAAACTGAAGGTAAACTATACACATTATTAAAAATACAAGTACAAAGGATAACAAAAAATATGTGGAGATAATGTTTGAACTAATGCTTTTTTTCCTAACTGACTGCATAATTTTCCTCCTCTCATTTGACCTTTTCATCTCAAAGTTTTAGTTGGCTTTATTAGTTAATATTTTAACATTCAGTTTAAGATTAACTCTTTAACCAATAACCAAACCTCTATCTTGAATATTTAAAATATCAATTTATGATATATTTTGATAAAATATATCATAATATTACATTTTTCGTAACTTACAACATTGTAACATAACGTTTAAATTCATACAATATATTTTTTACAATTTATAATAAATTTTAACAAATAAGGGATGCTAAATTAGCATCCCTGTTACTCTATCAAGTATTCCATTCATATATGCGATTGCTACACCATAGTTAGTAATTGGCACATTCTGCTCCCTTGCCCTTATTATCCTCGTCATCATCTGCTTTCTATTAAACATACACGCACCACAGTGGATTATAAGTTTATATTGAGTTAAATCTTCTGGGAAATCAACTCCTGCATTTACTGTTATATCAAGGTCTGCACCTGTTCTTTGTCTTAACCAATTTGGAAGCTTTTCACGTCCAATATCGCCCTCAAGTGGATGGTGTGTACACGCCTCCGCAATCAGCACCTTATCTCCATCCTTTAATGTATCAATAGCCTTTGCACCTTCTATTAGTATTTTTAATTCTCCCTTATATCTTGCCATTAAAATGGAGAAGGAGGTTAGGGGTACATCCTTATCTAACATTCTATTTACCTTTTCAAAAACCTGTGAGTCAGTTATAACTAAGTCTGGTTTTCTATTTAGTACACTTAAAATATCAATTAGTTCACTGTCCTTTACAGTTAGTGCCAGTGCATCATTGTCTAATATATCCCTTATTACCTGCACCTGTGGAAGTATTAGCCTTCCTTTAGGAGCTTGAATATCCTGTGGTGCAACTAAAACAACTAAATCCTTAGGCTTTACTACATCACCTAAAATTGTCTTTCTCTCATAATCCTCTGGTGCATACTGTTGTATTGCCTCTTTTAGTTTTCCAATGTTTATCTTAGCCTTTGCACTAACCTTAACAAAGGGTAAATCAAAATCCTTTTTAAGCTCCTCTACGTCTAAATCCTTAACGTCTATCTTATTTACAACTCCGATTGTAGGTATCTTTCTCTCCTTTAAAAGAGAATACCATTCCTTCTCCATTGATAGATCAGTGTTTTCTGCACTAAATACAAGTAGTGCAAGGTCTGTTTTATCCAAAACTTCCTTTGTCTTTTTAACTCTTAATTCTCCAACTTCTCCTTCATCATCAATACCGGCTGTGTCTATAATAACAACAGGACCAATTGGCAATAGTTCCATAGCCTTATATACAGGATCTGTTGTTGTTCCTGCATAATCTGACACGAGAGCTATTTCTTGACCAGTTATTGCATTTATAAGACTCGATTTTCCAGCATTTCTTCTCCCAAATATTGCAATGTGAAGCCTATTTGCCTTTGGTGTATCTAACATAGTATTCCTCCTAAAATCTTAAATCTCTTTCTCCCTTTTCTATTCTTTCAAGCATCTTTATTGTTGCTTCCCTTGCCCTCTCATTAGGAATTGTTTCAAGTTCTCTCTTTATTACTTCCTCTCCTAATTTTCTTGCCTCTTCATCACCATAATCAAGTAAAAACTCCTTTAGTGTAATTAGGGCATTTGGCTGACATACGTTGTTTATCTGCCCTGTTTTGGCAAGCCTCATAAATCTATCTCCAGTTCTTCCTTCTCTATAGCAGGCTGTACAATAGCTTGGTATATATCCACCCCTTAATAGGCTCTTTATTATCTCAAGAGGTGAACGATGGTCTCCTACCTCAAATTGAGGTTTTTCATCATCGTGGTGTTCTCCCTTATAATACTCAACATATCCACCAACACCTGTACAGGAACCTGCACTTATTTGAGATATACCAAGTGCTATTACTTCATCCCTAAACTTTGGCTCTTCTCTTGTGGATAGAATCATTCCTGTATAAGGTAGAGAAAGTCTTAATATTGCTACAATCTTCTTAAAATCTTCATCTGATACTAAATAGGGGAACTTATCTAAGTCAACACCCTCTGCCTTTTTAAGCCTTGGAACAGAAACTGTATGAGGCCCTACTCCAAACTTTTCCTCAAGGTGCTGTGCGTGTAGCAGCATAGCAACAGTTTCATATTTATAGTCATAAAGTCCATATAATACTCCAAGTCCTACATCGTCAATTCCGCCCTCCATAGCTCTATCCATTGCTGTTGTATGATAGTCGTAGTTATGTTTTGGTCCCTTTTTATGCATCTTTTCATAGGTTTCTCTATGGTATGTTTCTTGGAAAAGTATATATGTCCCAATTTCTGCTTCCTTTAATTTTCTATAGTTTTCAACGCTTGTTGCAGCAATATTTACATTAATTCTTCTTATACTTCCATTATCAAACTTAATTGAATATATTGTTCTTATACAGTCTAAAATATATTCAATCGGACAATTTTGAGGATCTTCTCCTGCCTCAAGGGCAAGTCTTTTATGTCCAAGTGACTCTAAAACCTTAACTTCCTCAATAAGTTCACTCATAGTTAACTTTTTTCTTTTAAATGAACAATTTGAATGCTTATATCCGCAGTATTCACATTCATTAACACAGTAGTTGCTTACATAAAGTGGTGCAAATAAAACTATTCTTCTGCCGTATATCCTTTCCTTTATCTCCTTTGCCATTTTAAACATCTTGTCTAAAAGTACTTTATCCTCAATGTTTAATAAAACAGCCACCTCATATGGAGTAAGTCCCTTTGCCTCCTTTGCCTTTTCTAATATACTTAAAACATAATCCCTATCCTCAGCCTTCTTTTTTGCTTCATCCAATATCTTAAAAATCTCATTATCATTTATAAATGTTTGCTTTATAGTTTCCATACTAAAACCTCCTAAATTTTGAGGGCATCGCCTCTACTATCTGAAATCTCAAGTCCTAAACTCAACAGATAGTTTTCTAATTTCTTTCTTTCTTCCCTTATACTTTTTTCAAACTTTATATCCTTTGGATAAATTTCATATAACCTTCTATACTTATGTGGCTCAACCTTTTGCATTATTACGTTGGCACCTGCGAAGAAGACTTTATCTTTGTATTTTGTATTTAATACTCCAAGTGCAGTTGTTGCAGGAAGGTGCGGCCTCTTTAAAAGTATTCTTGTCAGTGCTACAGCCTTTACTGTTAAAAATGCACTACCAGCATCATATTTTCCAAGTGGGGTGTCTTTATGGGGTATAAATGGCCCTATTCCTGCCATATCTACATCAAGTTCCTTAAGTAACATAATATCCTTTGCAACTGTTCTTAAGGTTTGCCCTGGAAGACCTATCATAAATCCACTTCCAACTTGGTAGCCTAACGTCTTTAAATTTTTTAAACATCCTATTCTGTTTTTAAAACTTGAATGTGGGTGAAGGCTATTGTATAATGATTCATCTGCTGTTTCGTGCTTCATTAAAAATCTGTCTGCCCCTTTTTCCTTTAGGTATTCATATTCTTCAAAGCTTCTCTCACCTATGCTTAAAGTGATTGCAACATCTGAATACTCCTTTATCCTCTCTACTATTTCACCTATTATTTCCTTTGTATAATATAAATCCTCTCCAGACTGAAGCACTAAGCTTCTGTATCCCGCATCCACTGCTTCCTTTGCACATTCTATTATCTCATCCTTATCCATTCTGTATCTTGGAAGGCTTCTGTTACTACAACGTAAGCCACAGTAGTAGCAGTCTGCTCTACAGTAGCTTGAAAATTCTATTATTCCTCTTATGTGTACTTCATTTCCAAAATACCTCTTTTTTACCTCATCTGCAGCCTTAAATAAAACCTCTGCATCCTCTTCATTTAGAGAAAGTATCTTCTCCATTTCATCTAAAGTAGGTTCATATCCTTCAACTATCTTGTATATTAATTCCTTCATCCTATCACCTATTTCTTTGTTAATGCTGATTTTACACTTACACCCTTTACTTTTCCAAGCTTACCTGTCATTGCACTAATCTCATCTGTCGTTCCATCCACAATTAGTGAAATGACAGATACGCCTCTATCTCTATAGGGTATTCCCATTCTTCCCACTACTAAACTACTAAATTCGTGTAGGATTGAATTAACATCCTCTGCCCTTTCTAAATCCTCAACTACAATTGCAACAACTCCAAGCCTTTTTTCCATTTTTAAAAATCCTCCTTCTAAAGTAAAAATGCCCTCCAGCAAAAGCTGGAAGGCATAAAATGGCCATAGTTAGTCTATTTATATCCTTCCCCTCCTGCTCAGAATACTCCTTGCAATCAGGTTCTATATCTTCATCCCCCAAAGCAGTAGAACCACTTTAGCGGATACCTTATTATTATTTTATCACACTAATGTAATTTACACAATATAGCAATTAGAATCTGTCTCTCTTTACATAGTGAGTATGAAGTAGTTCGTGTGCCTTATGGCTGTTTGGCTTTTCTAAGAACTCTTCATATAGTCTTATGATGTATGGGTTCTTATGTGACTTTCTTATTGGCATATCCTTATCTTCATCATAGATAGCCTTTGCTCTTTCTGCCTTAACATCTATACAAGCTTGAGTTCTTGAGTCTACTATTGGTTGTCCTCCTCCTGTTACACATCCACCTGGACAAGCCATAACTTCTATAAAGTCATAGTGCTTTTCTCCACTCTTTACAAGTTCCATAAGCTCTCTTGCATTAGCAAGTCCGTGGGCAACAGCAGCTCTTATAGTCTTTCCGTTTGGTAGAGTAAGTTCAGCTTCTTTAATTCCTGTAGTTCCTCTTACTTGTACATAGTCTATTGATTCTAAATCTTGTCCTGAAAGTAGATCATATACTGTTCTGAGGGCTGCTTCCATAACTCCACCTGTAGCACCGAATATAACAGCTGCACCTGTTGATTCTCCAAGCGGATTATCAAATTCTTCATCTGGAAGCTTTGTAAAGTCTATTCCTGCTTCCTTTATCATTTGAGCAAGTTCTCTTGTAGTTAGTACATAGTCTACGTCTTGTAGATTTTCATTTGAAAGTTCTTCTCTTTGTCCTTCGAACTTCTTAGCAACACAAGGCATTATTGAAACAACCACTACATTCTTCTTGTCAACACCAAGCTTTTCAGCAAGGTAGTGCTTTATTAGTGCACCCTCCATTTCGTGTGGTGACTTACAAGTTGAAAGGTTATCTATAAGTTCTGGATAGAAGTGTTCTACAAACTTAACCCATCCAGGACAGCAGCTTGTCATAAGTGGAAGGTTTTCTCCCTTTTCAAGTCTTGAAAGAAGTTCTGTTCCTTCTTCCATTATTGTAAGGTCTGCCGCAAAGTCTGTATCAAATACCTTATCAAATCCAAGTCTTCTTAATGCTGCTGCCATCTTTCCTGTAACTCTTGTACCAATTGGCATTCCAAACTCTTCACCAAGTGCAACTCTAACAGCTGGTGCAGTTTGAACTACAACAAACTTATCAGGATCAGCAAGTGCCTTCCATACGTCCTTAATGTTTTCCTTTTCAGTTAGTGCACCAACTGGACAAGCCATTATACATTGTCCACAGTTTACACATACTGTTTCAGCTATATCTCTATCAAGTGCAGTTGATACTCTTGTATTAAATCCTCTTCTTGAAAAATCTATTGCACCTACAGTTTGCACGTTTTTACAAGTGTTTATACATCTTCCACAAAGAACGCACTTTTCTTGGTCTCTTACAAGTGATGGTGATGAGTTATCTATTTCATAGTTTAATCTTTCCCCTTCGAATCTTATATCTCTTATGTTAAGTTCCTTTGAAAGAGTTTGAAGTTCACAGTTTTCACTTCTATTACAAGAAGTACATTCTCTCTTATGATTTGAAAGTAGAAGCTCAACAACTGTCTTTCTTGCTTCTCTTACCTTTTGAGTGTTTGTCTTAACTTCCATTCCATTTTCACAAGGCAGTGTACATGATGCTATAAGTCTTGGTCCAACTTCAACTACGCAAACTCTACAACTTGATGTATGGCTAACACCCTTTAAGTAGCAAAGACTTGGAATGTTTATACCTACTTTTCTTGCCGCTTCAATTACTGTTGTTCCTCTTGGTACTTCTACTTCGATTCCATCTATAGTTAACTTTACCATTTCCATCGTTCCTTGTACCTCCTATTTCTTAACTATTGCCTTGAATGGACACTTATCTAAGCAAGCACCACACTTAATACACTTATCTTGGTCAATCTTAAATGGGCTCTTTACTTGTCCTGAAATTGCATTAACTGGGCATTGTCTTGCACATAGGCTACATCCCTTACACTTTTCTTCAATAATTGTATATTGAAGAAGTGCTTGACATACACCTGCTGGACACTTCTTGTCCACAACGTGTGCAATATATTCATCTCTAAAGTGCTTAAGTGTTGATAGCACTGGGTTTGGTGCTGTTTGTCCAAGACCACATAGTGAAGCAGCCTTTATTTGTTTTCCTAACTCTTCAAGCTTATCAAGGTCTTCTAAGGTACCCTTTCCTTCAACTATTCTATCTAATATTTCAAGCATTCTCTTAGTACCTATTCTACAAGGAGTACACTTACCACAGGACTCATCCCTTGTAAAGTCAAGATAGAATCTTGCAACGTCAACCATACAAGTGTCTTCATCCATTACAATCATACCACCTGAACCCATCATTGAGCCAAGTGCAGTTAATGTATCGTACTCAATTGGAGTATCTAAGTGTTCTGCTGTTAAACATCCACCTGATGGACCTCCTGTTTGAACAGCCTTGAACTTCTTTCCATTAGGAATTCCTCCACCAATTTCATATATAACTTCTCTTAAAGTTATACCCATTGGAACTTCAACAAGTCCAGTATTTGTAATCTTTCCTCCAAGTGCAAAAACCTTTGTTCCTTTGCTCTTTTCTGTTCCCTTTGATGCAAACCATTCTCCACCTCTTACTATAATTTGAGGTATGTTTGCATAAGTTTCAACGTTGTTAATTAGTGTTGGCTTTTCCCAAAGTCCTGATTGTGCTGGGAATGGTGGCTTTGGATTTGGCATACCACGTCTACCTTCTATTGAGTTCATAAGTGCAGTTTCTTCTCCACATACAAAGGCACCAGCACCAAGTCTTATTTCTATATCAAAGCTAAAGTCTGTTCCAAATATGTTCTTTCCAAGTAATCCATATTCTCTTGCTTGCTTTATAGCAACCTTAAGTCTTTGAACAGCTATTGGATACTCTGCTCTTACATAGATGTATCCCTGATTTGCACCAATTGCATAACCTGCAATTGTCATAGCCTCAAGAACTGAATGTGGGTCTCCTTCAAGTATAGATCTATCCATAAAGGCACCTGGGTCTCCTTCGTCTGCATTACATACAACATACTTTTGGTCTGCCTTTGACTTTGCAGTAAGCTCCCACTTAAGTCCTGTTGGGAAGCCACCGCCTCCTCTACCTCTTAAACCTGACTTTTTAACCTCTTCAATTACTTGTTCTGGAGTCATTGTAGTTAATACCTTTGCAAGTGCCTTATATCCATCAAAGGCAATATATTCATCGATGTTTTCTGGGTCAATAACACCACAGTTTCTAAGTGCTATTCTCTCTTGCTTTTTATAGAATCCTGTTTCATTTAGGGACTTTATTCTTCCCTCATCTATTGTTTCTGTATATAGAAGTCTTGTAACTGGTCTACCTTTTACAAGGTGTTCTGCTACTATTTCCTCAACATCTGCAATTTGTACTCTTGAATAGAATGCTCCTTCTGGATAAACAATAACTACAGGACCTAATTCACAAAGACCAAAACATCCTGTTCTTACTATTTCTATTTCATTTTCTATATTGTGTTTTTTAACTTCTTCTTTAAACTTTTCTAAAATCTTCATTGAATCTGATGATGTACAGCCTGTACCACCACAAACTAAAACCTGTGAACGATAGAAAGCCATGCTTTTCCCTCCAATCACTCTTTTTCTACCTTATAGTCGTTTAATATCTTTCCTTGGATAACGTGCATTGTATATTCTTCAACAACATTTCCGTCCTTAACGTGCTCTCTTACTATTCTTCTTGCCTTTTCCGCATCCATCTTTACATAAGTAACCTTTTCTTCACCTGGCTTTATAACCTCAACTATTGGCTCCATCTTGCATAGACCTATGCATCCTGTTTGAGCAACTACTACATCTGTAAGTCCTAACTTTTCAACCTCTTCCATTATCGCAAGTAGAACAGGTCTTGCACCTGCAGCAATACCACAAGTTGCCATACCAACAACTATTCTTGTTGTTGTTCTATCCTTTCTTTGGTTAACCTTATCAAGGGTTCTTTTTCTGATTTCTTCTAATTCTTGTATAGTTTTCATTAGAAGGCACCTCCACTAATTTCTTTTAAATTTTCCTTAATAAAATCCTTTATCCACAAAAGTACCTCTGGAGTATTAATTTCATCACTGCCAAGTATCCTTTTTATCTCTCTTGAATCAAGTACAAACTTTTTATCATTGTAAATATGCTCATATACTAAATCTATACTTGGATTCAATAAAACAGTTACTACAGTTTCCTCAATTTTCCCAAGTGGTGGCCTGTCTATATTTTCGTGTTCCATTGTAGCCACAACTTCTGTACCTACATTTACCTTTGAGTAAACCTTAAGACTCCCATTACACCTTAAGCAAGTGCTTTCAAATAATGAAAGACCTAATCCTACCCTTCTTGTAGTTCTTGATGTTACAAATGGGTCGGTTATGTTTTTTAGCATTTCTTCATCTATACCCTTACCATTGTCCTTTATTTTTATAGTAAAGGTATTTTTTAAAGTATTCTCTTCAATAAAAAGTTCAATAAGCGTTGCATCCGCACTAATTGAATTCTCAATTATGTCCATTATATGAAGCGAAAGCTCCCTCATAATATCGCCTTATTTGTCTTGATATTCTTTTAATATGTTTGGAATATCATCTGGAGTAATTCTTCCATATACCTTTTCACCTATAACCATTACAGGTGCAAGTCCACAAGCTCCAAGACATCTTGTAGCTTCAAGTGTAAACTTTCCATCCTCTGTTGTTTTACCAACTTCTACGTTTAGTTCCTTGCTTAATCTATCAATTAGACCTTGTGCTCCCTTTACGTAGCAAGCTGTTCCAAGACATACTCTTATTATATGTTCTCCCTTTGGTTCAAGTGAGAAATATGAATAGAAGGAAGCAACACCAAATATTTCTGCCATTGGAATATCAAGTTCCTTTGATACTATCTTTAAAATGTCCTCTGGAAGATAGCCGTATGTATCCTGTATTTCGTGTAGTACTGGAATAAGGCCACCCTTTACTGTCTTGTGTTCTTCGATAACCTTCATTACCTTTTCTAATCTTTCATCAACATGATTTCCGCCACAGCAGCAGCAATTTTGTTGATTCATCAAATTCACACCCCTTGCTTGTTATTTTTATGGCATTTTTGATTATATATTATTGGCTAATGAATATAATCATTAACCATAATAGACTTTCTTTTTATAATTTTCAAACAATTTAATTATAAACTATAAAAGAGTCCAATTCAATGTTATTAAATGTAAATAAAAATTGGATTGTTACAATTTTAACAAATTTGACATAATTTTTAAACAATTTGACTAAAGTAATATATCACATATTAATTGGTATTTCAATGGTTGTTACAATAAATTTAAAATAGATAATCCTGTTATATATCAGATTTATGGTAAAAAAACTCTTAAAATGCTGTTTCAAAAACACGAAACTAAATGTTTTTATGTGCTGTTATATTTTTAGATATTGAAATACAAGAATCAGCCCCATGAAGGATTTATTGGAATTCGTTCATTTCGCTAATCAAATCTAAGCTTTTCTTTGTTTGAAAAGTCCTACCCTCGCGATGCCCTCGTCCTGAGGGCCGCTCGGCTCGGCACGTCCTGTGCCGAGTTACGGACATTTTCAAAGTCGAAAAGCTAAGATTTGCTAAAGCTCATGAAAGATCCAAAACATCCTTTCATGGGGCTTTTCCAAATTTCAGATAACAAGTATGTTCCTCAACAATTTCAAAAAATGATATATTAATTATCAACTTTTTCAAAAACTTCAACAGATACCTTTTTCTAAAAACTCATTGCAACTTCAATTATATTTATAAACACCTCAACTACCTTTGGATCAAACTGTTTGCCTGCCTCTGCCTTTATTATGCTAACAGCCTTATCCATTGACATTCCTTTTCTATAGGGCCTATCGGTAATCATTGCATCAAAACTGTCTGCAACCGCAAGTATTCTGGCACCAAGCGGTATCTCCTCTCCAAACTTCTCCTTAGGATAACCCGAAAAACCTTCCTTTGCCTCATCGTATCTTTCGTGGTGGTATCTAATTAAAGGAGCTACATCCTGTAGTATGTTTAGGGAGGATACTATTTCATAACCATATATAGGATGTTTGGACATTATACTCCATTCTTCCTGGGTTAAAGGCCCATTTTTATTTAATATTTCGGTTGGCACCAAAACCTTACCAATATCGTGTAGAAGACCTGCTGTATATATTGTTTTTACCTGATTTTCAGGAAGATTCATCTCCCTTGCTATAAGTGTTGCATACTCTGCCACCCTATTTGAGTGGCCCTCGGTGTAACTGTCCTTTAGCTGAACAATCTTAAGGAAACTTTTTAACACCTCAACCTGCTGTTCTTCTAACTTTTCTCTATTCTTTTCTTCAATTAGATCATTTACCATCTGTTTTTTAGCAATCCTTTTTTGAGATAGCTTTATTTCTACATTATACAACGCCTTTTCTATATCCGTTTGTTCATTTAATGTTAGGTTGTAGAAGGTAAAGGCTATTTTTTCTTTTAGAACTTTATTTTGTTCTGCTACATATCTGGTTAGTTTAGATATTCTATCCTTTACTTGCTTCTCTTCTTTTCTTATGAATATGACTAAAAACTCATCTCCACCATATCTTACACAGATAGAATCCTCGCCTAAAAATCTATCTATCAATGCGGATAGAGTTCTTATTCTGTTGTCCCCTTCTTCTATTCCATATTTTGAGTTATATAACTGCATCTCATCGATATCAATAAGCATTAAGGATATAGGATATACTCTATTTCTAAACATTTTTATTTTGTTTAGAATTTCAGGTAGCTTTTCTCTTTTATAGAACTGTGTAAGTTTATCATATATATTCTCATATTCAAACCATTTTACATTTTCTGTTATCGTTTTTATATTGGAAAACATCCTAAATACCATTAAAGAAAAAATTACCACATATACTCCTGTAGCATCTAAATCTAAGTTAAAATCATTATGTAACTTTATAAAGGATATAACAAATATTAATAACAATATACTATACAACCATACAAAATAAACTTCTAAACTTTTACTTTTAAGAGAAGATTTTATATATGATGTTATGGTATCCTTCATCCCTCTTTTAAGTAGGTGATATACACCAAATATAATACTTAATCCTGTATAACAATATAAGATGTCTGCAAAGCCTGTGTATGCATTATTTGTATTAGAACCTACTACAAAATATACTAAATCAGCAACAAAATAAAACACAAGTGATGCAATAATATACATAACGTGTCTTCTTATTTTTAGCTCTGATGTCATCTTCAACGCATTCATTAATATATAAAATAGAAGTATAACATCAAATAGGACATAAACAATATCAAAGGATAATTCCTTTAATACATTATTTGAAAAAAACAACAATATAGTATATATGAAAACATAACAAAATATTAATGTATCTACTAATACTGATTTATTGAACTTAAAGAGCATAAAATGCTTATATAGTTTATCAAGTGCTAAAAATACATTTACATAGGCTATAAAATAAAAAATATGATATATATTTGAAGTATAATAAACATCTATCAAATCCCCTATAAGTGAAAAGATTAAAAAAAGCATTATGTTTAAAAAGTAGGAGATTTTTATTTTTTTATACGCTCTATAGCAAAATAAAGCTGCAACAAAATAAATTATTGTTTCAATTAAATTTATAGTATTTATAAAGTGAATATTCGTCCAGTAAAGTTTACTTATTAAAAATGCCAAAATAACCATAAATGAAATTATTATATGCCCCAGCCAAACTTCTCTTTTCGTCATAATAACCCTCTTTTTCAACATTTTTAACTTTATTATACTAAACTTTTACTTAATTGAGCAAATTTCATAATTCTTAAGTCTTGAAAATACTTAATTTTTAGTAACACAAAAAGGAAATTCACCCCAAATGTCGAATATATATAAGTAACATCAAAATACCAACAAAGGGGTGAATCCTACTTATGTATATTCGACAAGAATGTATGTTTTCCTTCGAAGAAATACTAAAATTTCAAAAAGAAAATAGGCTTCAATTAATTTTATCCCAACTTGATTTTAGTAACTTAATAAATAAGCTCAATAAACCTTCTCATAAAAGAGGTCCGAAAGGACATAATTCTGTTGCTATATTAAATGCATTAATTGCTATGCAAGTAGAAAAAATCAATGATTTTAAAAGATTAAAAGAAAGATTAGATTCAGACTTATCTCTTAAATATAATTGTGGTTTTGATATATTAAAGCCTGCACCTTCTACATCAACATTTAGTAGATTTTTAACTAAAATATCATCTATGCCTGAACTCGAAGATGAATTTAAAAGACTTATACTTAAGGCTAAAGATTTAGGCATTATTGATGGAACAAATGTTGCTATTGATGCTACTAAATTAGATTCCTTCGAAAAAGCTAAACCTAAATCCAAAATCTCTGATGATGGAGTATCTCCTAATTGGGGCAAGAAAAAAGATACTGATGGTAATGATATAAAGTGGTTTGGTTGGAAAGCACATATAATAGTAGATTGTAAAAGTGAATTACCACTTTATATAGACATTACTCCCGCAAGTTTTAATGATGGTAAGTATGCTATTCCTTTACTTAAAAAGTTTAAACAATTTTGGGGTTCTATATTAAACCCTAAATATTATATAATGGATTCAGGTTATGATATTGAGGAAAATTACAACTACATTATAAATAATACTAATGGCCAAGCAATTATAGCATACAATAAAAGAGGTAGTTACGCTCCACCTGAAGGATTTAATGATAATCTGTGGCCTGTTTGTTCTATGGGATATCCTCTTTCATTTTGGGGAATAGACGGAAATTATATAAAACTTCGTTGTCCCCATGCCACAGGTAAAGTTGATTGCCCATATGGGCTAAATTGGTGTAGCAGTTCAAACTATGGGTATTGTTTAAAAGTAAATTATAAGAAAAACCATAGGTTATTTAGCTATCCGCTAAGAGGCTCAGAAAAATGGGTTAAATTATATAACTTAAGAACCTCTGTTGAAAGATGCAATAGTAGATTAAAAGAATACTTAAACCTGAATTATTCATGGAATTTATTTAAAAGAGTTCTATAGCCCATATTAACTTAATTTTTTACTAAACTGCATTTCACTTAAAAAGTGAAATAAAAACATGAAAAAGAGGGCCCAAATTTGTTATAATATAGTTGCTAAACAAATACCAAACAAAGGGAGGGTTCTCAATGTTTAGTTTATATGATATTTGTTTAGAAAGCAATAGTAAAATACGATTAAATTTTGATGGTGGTGACTTATCTTCTGATACAGGATTGTTATTGCTTAAAGAATTTACTCATAAAATTGGCTTCGAAAATGTAATAAAAAGTTTATTTAAAACAAATGATTCTGC
>NZ_FQVG01000054.1 GCF_900129265.1 Caloramator proteoclasticus DSM 10124
CAAGGAAGGATTAAAGATAATGGCGAAGCTAAGGGTATTCAGCAAGAATGGAGGAAATTTAAGGGAAATAAGTGTGTTTAAGGAAGATGAAAAAGCCTTCAAGGTAAGTAAGAAGAAAATAAAAGAAGCGATAAGGAAGATAAATAAATCTTCACGCGAAGTTATGAATAATATAACGATATTGAACATAGGGAAAGTAACGCCAATTTACAGGATATTAAAATCAATAAAATATGAAAATATAATTTAAGTTTTTTAAATTTAACAAACGCCTTGAAACTAGCTAATTTAAGGGGTTGTCTATAAAAATTAACCTACAATATCTTGACACTATCATCCCCTATACTACCTTTTTATTTTGATATTTTTTCTGATATATTACTATATACTCATCTAATTCTTGGCTTATTTTTACTATTTCTTCATTTGTTGCATAGTCATTTTCTTTTAGTTTCCTCTCCAACAACTCCTTTAGTTTATCAATTTTTATCCGCAAGTTCTTCATACCGACTCAACCCCTTTTTTTTAAAGAGTCGGCCTCTTTAAAAGAATTTATTTTGTTGTTATTTTAAGTATACACATTTTTGTATATTTTTTCAATATATCCAAAATATTTTAATTACTAAATTTATTTCATTAATTATGAAATTTATCCTTCATTTTTTTGATATTATAGATAATTTATTGTATAATATATATATCATATAAAAAGGAGTGGGGAATGTGCGAGTTAACATAACCGAAACAATACTTAGGGATGCCAATCAATCTTTAATTGCAACAAGACTTTCTTATAAAGAATTTGAGGCTGCACTTGAACTATTAGATTCTGCAGGATATTATTCTTTAGAGGCTTGGGGTGGTGCAACTTTTGATTCTTGTCTTAGATTCCTAAATGAAGACCCTTGGGAAAGACTAAGAAATATAAGAAAGAGAGTCAAAAATACAAAGCTACAAATGCTTCTTCGTGGACAAAATCTTTTAGGATATAAACACTATCCAGATGACGTTGTTAGAGAATTTGTTAAAAGGGCAATATATAATGGTATAGATATAATAAGAATATTCGACGCACTTAATGATTTTAGAAACATCGAGGTTTGTGTAGATGAAGTAATAAAACAAGGTGGACACGCACAGGGAACAATAGCATACACTATAAGCCCAATTCATAATACAGAAAACTACATAAAACTTGCAAAGGAATTAGAAGCAATGGGGGTTCATTCTATATGTATTAAGGATATGGCAGGAATAATGGGTCCAAAGGATGCCTATGAGCTTGTATCTGCTCTTAAAAGGACTGTTAACCTACCTATTGTACTTCATACCCACAGCACAACAGGCCTTGCACCAATGACTTACCTTAAGGCTGTTGAGGCTGGTGTTGACTGTATAGATACTGCAATTAGCTCCTTTTCTGGTGGAACAAGCCAGCCTGCAACCGAATCAATCCACTATGCTTTAAAGGATCTCGGATATGAAACAGGACTTAATGAAAAAACATTAAAGGAAATAAATGACCACTTTAAAAAGGTTAAAGATAAATATGTAGAATCAGGACAGCTAAACCCTTTTGTACTTGGAACTGATACTGATGCACTTGTTTATCAGGTACCTGGAGGAATGCTATCAAACCTTATATCACAGCTTAAAGAACAAAGGGCACTTCATAAGCTTGATGAAGTTCTATCAGAAGTACCAAGAGTGCGTGAAGATTTAGGTTATCCACCACTTGTTACTCCAATGAGTCAAATGGTAGGAACACAGGCTGCCCTTAATGTTCTTCAAGGAGAAAGGTATAAGATAGTTTTAAAGGAAGTTAAGGCATATATAAAGGGTGAATATGGAAAGGCACCAGGTACAATAAACGAAGAATTAATAAAAAAAGTTTTAGGTGATGAAAAACCGCTAACAATAAGATTTGCAGATACGCTTGAACCTGTATTTGAAAAGACAAAGGAAGAAATAAAGGAATTTGCAAAAACGGATGAAGATGTTTTATCCTACCTACTTTTCCCTCAGGTTGCAGAAAAGTTCTTAAGGGAAAAATACTCTGATAAGCCAAAGGAAAGAACAATCTCCTTCACAATTGAAGCAGTATAAAGGTGGCAATTTTGCCACCTTCTATATTAAATCTACATATTGTGCATAAACCCATCCATCATCTATCCTATACCATCCATCCTCAACTGAATAAATCTTTATCTCTTCTTTATATTTTAAAACTCTCACAATAGGAAATTTTGTAGATGGACCTTTTCTTACATTTAATCCTTCCTTAGCATTTACTCTTCCCTTCTTATATTCAATTATATTAATTCCTACAGCTTCACCGATACCCTTTGCAATGCACAGGGCTATTTTCCTTTGGTTTTTTTCATCTGCAAGTATTTTCTCTTCATTAGGATTACTAATAAATGCCATTTCAACCAAACAAGCAGGCATTTTAGTATATTTTAAAACATAAAAGTTTGCTGTTTTTACTCCTCTGTTTCTAAATCCCATTGTTGTTGCAATTAGATTTAAAATTTTTTCAGCCATATCTTTAGCCTTACTTTTTTCATCATAAATATATACTTCAGTACCATTTGCACTTCTATTATCTGCAGCATTACAATGTATGCTTATAAAATAATCTGCCCCACTTTCATTTGCAATTTTTACTCTTCTTGATAAGCTTTCATTACTATTGTTTCCAAGCCTTGTATCGGTTGTTCTTGTATAAACAACTTCTATTCCATTTAACTTTAATATGTCTCCTAAAAATAGGGCTACATTTAAATTAACATCCTTTTCCCTTAAATAGTTTGGCCCTACAGCACCAGTATCTGACCCACCGTGACCTGCATCTATGCATATTTTCATTACTAATCCCCCCTTATATAATATATTCACTTTATAAATAGTTGTACTTATAAAAAATAACATAATATTTTTTAACTTAAATAAAGAAAATATTCCTTATAAAACTTTGTATATACAAGTTTTACATAAAAATATCTTCACAAACTAATATTTAATATGTAATAATGATTGACTCCTACTTTTAAAAGGCAGCAACTTCTGTAGTTAATTTTTCTATAAAAAAGGGAGCATCCGAAGATACTCCCTTTTTTTGTTTGTTTTTTAGGTTATTACTTACCAGCAAGATTTCTCTCGTAAGCCTCAACCATCTTCTTAACCATGTAGCCACCTACTGTTCCACATTCCTTAGAAGTCATATTTCCCCAGTAACCTCCATCTGGAACCTTAACACCTACCTCATTAGCTACTTCATATTTGAATTGGTTAAGTGCTTTCTTTGCTTCTGGTACAACCTTTTGATTTTTACCTGTTGTATTCATTCTTTTCACCTCCTGTTTTGTTCTGTTACTATTAATTTAACCAAATAGCACTTATATATTCAGGGAATTAGGTGAAGCTTTGTATGTTTATATTCAAAAATACTTTTTTTGTTAAATAAAAATAACTTTTTAATATTCTGAATATTATTTATTTTAACCTTTATTTGATACTATAATTTAATTAATAGGGTCTTTATTTAATTAATTAAATTGGAGGGGTTTATATGGCAACAAAGAAAATAGCTATTTTAACAGGCGGTGGGGATTGTCCTGGTCTTAACGCTGTAATTCGCGCAGTAACAAGAACAGCTATTTTAAAGTATGGTTATGAGGTTATTGGGTATAAATATGGTTATAGGGGACTTTATAAAAATGATTTTATTCCATTAACATTAGATACTGTTTCAGGAATACTACATAAGGGTGGAACCATTCTTTATAGTTCAAATAAGGACAACTTGTTTGATTATGCTGTTGAAGAAAATGGTAAGATAGTAAAGAAGGATGTTTCAGACGTTGCAGTTGAAAATCTAAAAAAGGAAAATGTAGATGTGCTTGTTGTAATAGGAGGAGATGGAACACTAACAAGTGCACGCGACTTTGCAAGAAAGGGAGTTAAGGTTATTGGTATACCAAAAACAATAGACAATGACCTATATTCAACAGATTTAACCTTTGGTTTCTATTCGGCTATTGATGTCGCAACAGACGCACTTGATAGACTTCATACAACAGCAGAATCACACCACAGAATAATGATTCTTGAGGTAATGGGTAGAAATGCAGGTTGGATTGCTCTATATTCTGGTATTGCTGGTTCTGCAGATGTTATTTTAATACCAGAAATACCCTACAGCATTGAAAAGGTGGTTGAAAAGGTTGAACAGAGAAAGGCACAAGGAAAGCCCTTTAGCATTATAGTTATTGCAGAGGGAGCAAAGCCAAAGGATGGTAGTGTAGTAATCAGCAAAATAGTAGAAGACAGCCCAGATCCAGTAAGACTTGGAGGTATTGGAAATAAGCTTGCAAGCGATTTAGAGAAACTAATAAAGAGCAATGAAATAAGATGTACTGTACTTGGACATATTCAAAGGGGAGGAAATACTTCAACATTTGATAGAATACTTTCAACAAGATATGGAGTTGCAGCAGTTGAACTTATACATCAAGAGAAGTTTGGAAATATGGTGTGTCTAAAGGGTGATACTATTACATATGACTCTCTTGAAAATGTAATTGGTAAAACCAAAAATGTTGATCCAAATAGCGAACTTGTTCAAGTTGCACGTTCAATAGGAATAAGCTTTGGAGATTAATATTTAAGCCCCATGAAGGATTTCTTGGCATTCGTTCATTTCGCTAATCAATTCTAAGCTTTTCTTTGTTTGAAAAAGTCCTACCCTCGCGATGCCATCGTCCTGATGGCCGCCCGGCTCGGCACGTCCTGTGACGAATTACGGACTTTTCCAAAGTCGAAAACCTAAGAATTGCTAAAGCTCATGAAAGAGCCAAATAAAATCCTTTCATGGGGCTTTTTCATAATTTAGCTAACAAATAGATTTGTCAATTATCTGAGCCCCATTAATGGGGCTTTATTTATATACCTAATATAATAGTTGCACAAGTAAAATATACTATTAATGCAACTGCATCTACTATTGTTGTAATAAGAGGGCTTGCCATAATCGCTGGATCAAGTTTAAACTTTCTTGCAATTATGGGAAGAACTCCTCCTACAATTTTAGCAAGCATAATTGTGATGAATAATGTTATTGTTACAGTAAGTGAAACCTTAAAGTTAATCTTTTCTATAAAATAAATTCTTAAAAAGTTAACTATAGAAAGTACAATACCAACTATAAATGATACCTTAAATTCCTTAAATACAACTTTAAAGAAGTCCTTTGTTTTAATCTCCTCAAGTGCAAGTCCTCTTATCACAAGCGTTGAGGATTGAGAACCTGCATTTCCTCCTGTATCCATAAGCATTGGTATAAAGGCTGCTAAGATTGCAACTGATTGAAGAACCTCCTCATATCTTTGAATTATTCTCCCTGTAAAGGTTGCTGAAATCATAAGAATTAAAAGCCACGCTATTCTATTTTTAGCAAGGGTAAATACACTTGCATCAAGATATTCAATATCCGTTGGCTCCATACCTGCCATCTTTTGAAAATCCTCTGTGTTTTCCTGCTCAATAACGTCTACAATATCGTCAATTGTTATAATTCCAACCAATCTTTCCTCTTTATCTAAAACTGGAATTGCTATAAGGTCGTACTTTTTAAATAGGCTTGCTACCATCTCTTGGTCATCGTGGGTATGAACATATATAACATCTGTATTCATAATATCTTCTATTTTTTTGTCTTCATCACAAGTCACAAGCTTTCTTAGGGATATTATACCCTCAAGCTTCCTACTGCCATCTATAACGTAACAGGTATATATAGTCTCCTTCTCAATTCCTGTCTCTTTTATGTGCTTTATTGCCTCTGCTACTGTCATATCCTTTCTTAAATCAACATACTCTATAGTCATAAGACTTCCAGCAGAGTTATCAGGATAGTTTAAAAACTGATTAATTAGCGCTCTTTCATCTTCCTTTGTATTCTTTAAAATCTTTTTTACTACATAGGCAGGCATCTCTTCTATAAAGTCAATCATATCGTCAAAGTACAACTCATTCATTATATGCTCTATTTCTTTATCTGTAATTGAATTTATTATATTCATCTGCTGTTCATTTGAAAGATATGAGAATACATCAACAGCCATATCCTTTGGAAGAAGTCTAAATAATATAACCGCCTCACTTGTATCAACTTCTTCTATTATATCAGCTATATTTACTTCGTTTAACTCAATTAGTTCATTTCTTAATTCCTTATAATTTTTATTTTTCAGTAGCTCTAAAATTCTTTCATTCATTCTGACCCCTCCTTTTAGAAGAGCCAATATCCAAAGTGATGAATATGGCTCTTTTTTATTAAGTTTTTATGCTCAGGAACAGAACTACCAGAATCCATATTCATCACTCCCTTCTTGCACCTCTTCCTAATAAGTTATATGTGATATGGCTGCCACACACGCAAAAAAAATCTCTACTCAACAGTAGAGAAATATACATTTCTTTATTGTTGAGCTTTAGCACTACAAAGCGTAGACTCTGCGTCAGCTACATTAGAAATAACCTTCACGATTATTTCTGTTAACCCATTGGAATCTCTCGATTTTTCTGGGCAGTAGCATTTTTCTTTGTAGGAGCCTCACCTAACAACATATTTATTTTTTCCCACAATATATTATATTACACTTTCTCAAATAGTGATAGTTTTTTATCAAAAATTAACTTAATTATTTATATCACCGCCAAATTATTCCTATATATATTATAATATATATAAAAATAAAAAGTAAACATAAGGTATCCATTACCTTATGATATTGTTGACAAACTTAATTGTTAGCAAAAATCTGAAAAAGCCCCATGAAAGGATTTCAAATTAGCATATTTCATAAGCTTTAGCAATTCTTAGCTTTTCGACTTTGAAAAAGTTCGTAATTCGGCACAGGACGTGCCGAGCCGAGCGGCCATCAGGACGATGGCATCGCGAGGGTAGGACTTTTTCAAACAAAGAAAAGCTTAGAATTGATTAGCGAAATGAACGGATGCCTAAGAAATCCTTCATGGGGCTAATCAATATATAACTTTTTCAACAGCCTGATAAGATATCCATTACCTTATGTTTACTTTTAAACCTATTCTTCTAAACCAACTTCAGCCTCTATTTCTATCTCTTCAACAGGTTTTCCAACAAATCTTACCAGCATAAAGCAAGCAAATACCCCAAGTAGAAGTGAAACTACAACTGGTATACCTATTGCAACGGGTAAGTAACCGCATACAACTGTTACAACACCTACTACAATAGAATAGTATAGCTGTGTCTTAACGTGGTGTAAGTGGTCACACATTGAACCCATTGAGGATAAAATTGTTGTATCTGATATAGGTGAACAGTGGTCACCAAAGATTGCACCTGTTAAAACAGCACCTATGCTCATTGTCATAAAGTTTGCATCAGGTGACATTGAGTGTGCAAGTGGAATAACAAGAGGCATTAGTATTCCCATTGTTCCATAGGATGTACCTGTTGCAAAGGATATAACTGAACCTAAAACAAATATTAAACTTGGAAGTAAAAACTTTGGTAGCGTTCCTGATAGAACCCCTGCTAAATATTTTGCAGTACCAAGTTCCTTAATTGTTCCAGATAGTGACCAAGCAAGAAGTAGTATTGCACCAGTAATTACAAGTGACTTTACTCCCTCAAGCCAAGTATCAATTGCCTCTCCTACTGTCATTATCCTTTGTGATACAGCCATTATAATTGCTATTATACTTGCTAAAAGGGCTGATTGGAAAAGTACAACGCTGGCATCTGATGCACCAAATATTTCTCTTATTGAGTTAAAGGATAGTGGTGCATTTTTTATAGCCTCAATTAACTCCTTATCTTCTCCCGCCATTATGCTTGTATATCCACTGTAGTAAAATCCTAAAAATGCAAATACAATTAATGCACCTATTGGAACTATTGCGTTCCATATACTTAATTTAATTCCTTCCTTTGGTTCAATGTTTGAAGCCTCATTTGATACCATTGGCTTTGCATCATCTGCAATCACCTTTCCAAGTATCCTTGCTCTTCTCTCTGCCTCAAGCATTGGACCAAATTCACGTGCTAAAACTGCTGTTAGAACTATGAATATAAGTATGAATATGTTGTAGAATCTATAAGGTATTGTTGAAACAAACATTCCATAGGCATTTACATCTTGTCCAATTTGAGCATATCCATCCTTTATTAAGCTTATCTCATATCCAACCCAAGTGGATATAAGTGCAATTCCTGCAATCGGTGCTGCTGTAGCGTCTATTATAAATGACAACTTTTCCCTTGATATCTTCATCTTATCAGCAACTGGTCTCATTATTGGCCCTACAATTAAAGAATTTGCATAGTCATCAAAGAAAACAAGTATTCCAAGAAGCCAAGTTATAAGCTGTGCACTCTTTGCAGACTTTGCCCTCTTTGATAGTGATTCTGCTATTGCCTTTGCACCACCCATTTTAGATACAACTGCAATAAGGCCTCCTATAGCAAGACATTGAAGTATTACTCCTGCATTCCAAGTATCTGATAGGGATGCAAGTATCTTATCTACTAATCCTAAAAACGCATAGAAGAAACTTAAAATAAAACCGTGGGAAGTTAAACTTAAAAGAAATGTACCTGTAAGTACCCCTACAAACAGGGATAAAAGAACATTTTTGGTTCTGAATGCTAATAAAATAGCGACAAGTGGTGGTAAAAGTGTTAAAAATCCTGGCATAAAAAAACTCCTCCTTTAATTTAATAATTTTTCGGAGGAGAGTCCATCAAAGCAAAAGACACCAAAGGTACAAAAATACGTACCCTGCCCTTGCATGATAGCTCTCCACAAACTATGCGTTTGTGACAGTTCTGCATATATTCTATGCAGCCCCAGCTATAGAGCCTTAAAGCATCAGCCCTACGCTTCGGCGGTGGCTCCTTTCCTATACCCTCATCGTGCTTGCCTCAGATATAGTACTCTTAGACACCGCGCCTCTATCATGGTCAACGCATATTCAATTTTTATTTAAGTTATATTTTGCAATAAAGTTAATTGTTTGTCAAGCCTTTTTATAAATTTTTTGCAATCTGTGCCGCAAGCTTTGCGTTGTTAAATACCAGTTGAATATTAGACTCAAGGCTCTTTCCACCTGTGATATCCTTAACCTTTGAGAGTAAAAATGGAGTTGATTCCTTTCCCTTTATTCCCTTCTCCTCTGCTTCCTTTAGTGCATCCTCTATTGCCCTATTTATTGTGTCATAATCCATTTCATATTCCTCTGGTATTGGATTTGCAATAACTGCACCACCTTTTAGGTTAAGTTCCCATTTTACCTTTAACATCTTTGCAATTTCCTCTGGAGTATCTAATCTATAGTCAACCTTAAATCCACTCTTTCTTGTATAGAAGGCTGGAAGCTCCTCTGTCTTATATCCTACAACTGGAACACCAAAGGTTTCAAGGTATTCTAAAGTTAATCCTAAATCAAGTATTGACTTTGCACCCGCACAAACAACTGCAACATTTGTGTTTGCAAGCTCTTGAAGGTCTGCTGAAATATCAAAGGTCTCCTGTGCTCCTCTGTGAACTCCACCTATTCCTCCTGTTGCAAAAACACGAATTCCTGCAAGGGATGCTATAATCATTGTTGAAGCAACAGTTGTTGCACCATCAATTCCCTTTGCAACTATATATGGAATATCGCGTCTACTTACCTTTACTATCTCTCTTCCCTTTTTACCAAGGTATTCTATTTCATCACGAGTTAAACCCGCCTTTAGCTTTCCACCTATTATTGCAATAGTTGCGGGAACTGCCCCATTTTGTCTAACTATCTCTTCAACCTTAAGTGCAGTTTCAACATTTTGTGGATATGGCATACCGTGTGATATTATTGTAGATTCAAGTGCCACAACAGGCTTCCCATTTTCAAGCGCCTCTTTAACCTCCTGTGAAATTACTAAATAATCCTTTAACATAATCCCATCTCCTTTGCCTTTGTATTTACATTTTGTATAGTCATTTTGTTTGAAATAGTATCCTTTGAAGATAGAGCAATTGCTGCTGCTGCCATTGCAAATTTTGCTGAAGCCTCCATTGAATAATCGTTTATATAGCTGAAAACAAGTCCTGCCAAGAAGGCATCTCCAGCACCTGTTGCATTTACAACACAAACCTTCGGCATATCTATTTTAAATATTCCTTGACTATCTCCGCATACTACTCCATCCTCACCAAGACTTAAAAATACCCTCTCTACTCCCTTATTCAAAAAAACCTCACAGGCCTTTTTTGCTTTATCCACATTATCAACATAAATTCCTGTTAAAATTTCAGCCTCGTATCTGTTTGGTTTTATTGTATGAAACTTTCCTATGAAATCCTTTACCTTCTGTGCCTTTTTTGTAGATACTGTATCTAAAAACAAAACAACATCCTCAAGTTCTGCTATAACTTCAAGTGTTTCTTTAGGTATGTTTGTATCCACAACACATACTCTTGAACCCTCTATTATCTTCTTCTTTGATTTTATAAAATCTACACCTATCCTGTCGCATATATCCATACAAGAAAGTGCAACTGCCATATCTCCATCTTCATCTAATATAGAAAGATATGTTGAAGTATTCTCATCAGAGACAATTAGGCTGTGGCTCATATCTATACCTATATTTTTAGAATGCTCAAGTATTTTTCTGCCATACATATCATCGCCAATAGCAGTTATAAGCTTTACATTTACATTAAGCCTTGCAAGGTTTTCTGCTATGTTTCTTCCAACACCACCTAAGGACATATTTAAAATACCTATATTCGAATCTTTGTACCTTAGTTTTTCCTTTGGAAAGCCCTGTATATCTACATTTGCCCCTCCAATAACCAAAACATACTCATCAAGGTTTATAATATAACCTTTTCCTAAAATATATCCCTTTTTCATCAGGTTTGTTATATGAACAGCAACCGATGCCCTTGCTATATTAAGCTTTGAAGCTATCTCCTCTTGGGTTATAAAGGGGTTTTTCTTTATAAGTTCAAGTATTTCTCTTTCTCTATTTGTCATATAATCACCTAAACTTTTGCTTAATTTATAATCATATGTTTATTGTATCATTAACCTATTTAAAATACAATAAACATTTAAAAAATTATATTTATTCTTTACATTTATTTGTATAAATTAAAACAATAAATACAATAATAGCCATACCAAGGCATACATAGGCAGAAAATATATTTTTATAAATACTTTTTTCATTTTCGATATAGTAAGTTTTTACTGTTCCCATAGAATTTATTACACAGACATTTCCCCTTAATCTTTCAACCAAATCAAAATCGCTGAGATACTTTGATATATTCTTAATTCCTTCTCTCTTAACAGCATTTAGGGTTAAAATAAATTTATCTTTAGCATAAACTCCATATATAAGCTCAATTACTCCATCCCCTTCATTTAGTACAATATTCTCTTTTGCCTTATACCTTCTATCCTTTTTTGCAACATACAAATTATCCTGTAGTTCCTTTAAGTTCAATCCATAAATTAAATTGTTTTTTGATTTATCAACAAACAAGCTAACACTTAATCCCTCTAATCCTTTAATGCTGTGTCCTAAAAATGCAAATATATTTGACAAATTACTTAAATCTTCACCATCTAAACTGCTTGGAATAACAACATTTAAGTCATTAAACTCTCCATCCTCAATAAGGGGGGCAGGATAAAACAAGAGGTCTCTTCTTTTTTCTATCTTTGTTGGTTTGTATATGATAGAATCCTTCAAAATAACAGCAAATAAATTGTTGGCAAGGTATGTTGTATTTCTTTTATCTTTAGCAACAAGATTAAACTTCAGCTTGAGTTTGACGCTTCCACTTTGTACTACATCCTTTAAACTCAGTCTTATACTATCCCCTCTACTTTTTTCTAAAGATAAAGCCTTATCTAAATATGGAATATCATTTACATAAATACAAAGGGACGATTTTTCAAAATCTATTAGTTTTGAATACCTTAAATTAAATTGGGCAAAAGCCTCCTCCTTCAAACTCCTATCCTTTGGTATTTCTATAAAAAAATCAACCTCATTATCTATGCCGTTTAAAACTATATCTTTATAACCTAAATCCTTTAAAGTCACTCTATCCTGATATATCTTTCTATTTTTTTGTTTATATTCACCTACATAAAATGTATCATCATATACTCCCTTTAAAAAATCTATATCGCCTAACGCCTTAGCTGCAAATATAAGTTTTTTACTGTCGAAGGAAGTTATTATTAAAACATACCTATCCACATTATAGGGAGATTTTATAAGCTTAACTAAAGCATTATTTGATATTTTGCTTCTATCTTCACTGTCTATGTACTTCTTAAAATTTTCGTCTAATTCAAAGTAGGGAGATATAACGATTATATTTTTATCCACATCATCCACACTAAAATCCTTAATATGCTCTACCCTTAAACTTAAATTAGAGTATGCATCATATCTTCCAAATACTGCTGATAGATAAAAAAGTGCAAGATATGAATCTAAGTCTTCCCCTGTTAAAATAACTGTGTTAAAACCATCATTATTTCCCCTTTTTAAAAAGGGATAAGGGAAATTACTTAGCCTCATATTTTCCATATTCTCTTCATATTCAATATGAACATAGCTATCATCTTGAATTTCAATCCAATTTCCTATGTTTGTATCTTCGTAGTAATCTTCATCATCTATCATTTTAAAGGCAGAAATTTTAAGAGAATTAAAACCTACTTTTATTTTTTCCCTTTTTAAAAAGAAGGCTGTTTGTATATTTTTTTTACCATAAATCTCAACACTTCCAACAGGAGAACCATTTAAATATACAGTTAGCATAGAATTTTTATATTTTATTGCTTCACTTATATTTATATTTAAATATACATAGCTTTCATCCTTTAAAAACCAATTTTCATCAACATAAAAATTAAAATCATAATAACTTCTAATACCTCTAAGTTCTACATTGTTGTTTAATTTATAGTTTTTTATTCCTATATTCTCAGCATATATAGTTTGAGAAAAAACTAAAAAAAGTATAATAAAAATCTTAAGTATCCTCTTCATCTTATCCCCCCTAAAATCTTTCTGTCTTATACCACCTGTGTTCCCTTTTTAAAACCCTATCCTTTAAGTAGGAATAAACACCCATTGTAGAAACAATACCCCAAAGCTTGCAATAGGTAAAATACATTAAAAATATCAATGCAATATTTTTAATAGTAAATTCCTCCTTCTCGAGGGATAGAGAAATAGCAACTTCAAGTATGAACATAATATATGATAAAAACCAAATCAAAACCAAGTTTCCATAAATACCAACCCTTAAATTAGTAAAACAACCAAGAATAAAAACACAGTCAGAGATTAATGTTGATAGTAGAAAAACAAAATAAACTAATGTAAAGTAAATAACATCTATAAAGGCACTACTTTTTATCAAACTTCTATCAAATAAATATTTAAATACAACATATACATTTCCCTTAACCCACCTTTTCCTCTGCTTAAACCAAACTCTTAAGTTTTCTGGTTCCTGTTCAAAGGTTACTGCCTGTGGAACAAATTTAATTCTATATCCCATTCTGTATATTCTTATGCTAACCTCTGTATCCTCTGCAATTGCCTTATCATCCCATCCACCAACTTTATCAAGTATATCCTTCCTTACTAAAAAATTGGTTCCTGGTATTGTACATAAGTTAAAAAGTCTCCATCTTCCTCCCTGTGCCATCCATTGAAAACTAAGCCCCTCTATATTTATAAACCTTGTTAATAGATTTTTGTTTTTATTTATTGTCCTAAACTTACCTATAACAGCACCTAAGTTTCTGTCCTTTTTAAGTTCGCAAACAAGATTGTATAGTGCTTGTCTATCTGGTCTATTATCCGCATCATATACTGCAATAAACTCACCCTTTGCATATTTAAGCCCAATGTTTAGGGCATTTGCCTTTCCCTTTCCCCCTGTCTTAAAATCTGTTTTTACAATCCTAAGCCTCCCTTTATACTCCTCCTTTAATCCTTCTAAAATATACCCTGTATTATCTGTTGATAAATCGTCAACTACTATAAGTTCAAACCTATATATAGGATAGTTAAAATCCATTATACTCCTTACAGTCTCTTCAATTACCTTCTCCTCATTATGGGCTGGGACTAAAATAGATACAAAAGGCAACTCCTCTAATAAAAAAGTTGTCTTACTTGATTCAATATAATATAGATAGCCAAAATAGGTCAGTATTCCTCCTATGATGAGCATTGCCCATATAGAATAAAGGGAGAACAGGAACAAATTATCATAAATCACCATCCCCTCTCCCTCCTTAGATAAATGGAATGAATTAATATTACTACCATTCCTGTTAATAATAGGATAAATACAGAAAGAAGAGACCTTTGTATATCATAAAAATTTAATTTTATATCTATCCTCTTATGATAGTCCCAATCTATTTTCCCATCTCTACTTTTTATACAAACGTCCTTTAATTTTATATAATTTTCCTCTTGTTTTAGGTCATAAAAAGTGTATCCCCTGTCCCTTAACTCACATATTATTTTCTTTAGATAGTCAATATCCACAAACGTATGAAAATAAAAGCCTCCAAAATAGTCTCTAACTACGGAAGTTCTATCTATATTTTTTAATATTTCATTTATGTTGTCTGAATAGACATAGCCTAAGTTTTCAGGTATAAGCCTATTTATAAACTCAATATCATTTATTCTAAAAGGGTAGGATGTTGTACAAAAGGAATGTTCTGATGTTTGTATATGACCTACATAAGTTGAAAAGTGCCTCTTTAAGAACTCATATCCATCTCTATTTATTGCATAGTGGGGTGCCTCAAAGGCAAGAGGATAAAGTCCACATTTTAAACATTCTAAAAGTGCCTTATATACCCTATCCTCCATATACTTATCCATATCATCCGATGGTGCCCTATTATTTTTAATATCCCAAAACTCATAACCTTCCCCAGTTTTTTCATCCCTTATTTGATGAGTATATCCGTGAAGAACTATACTAGCTCCATTTTGTTGCATATATCTTAGTGTCTCTACAAGCTCCCTATTATCGGATATCCTATATATCCTTCCATTTTCCTTATAAGCAGGAATTAGGGCTATCATATAGGGTATTCCTTCAGCCTTTAGATAGTCTCCTATACTCCTCAATTTTTTAACATCAACTTTAGCGTGCACATCCTCTATCCTTACAAAAACCCTTTTTTCCTGCCTATGTTCTTTTTTTAAAACATCGTGAAGAACGTCACAAAGTATATAAAAGGTTGTTCCCTCTGAATCATATCTTGTAACAATCCACCTGTTGTTGTATTTAAATATATATGGTATTTGTTTTTTACCATCTGTAAAATAGCTAATCACTTGTCCATTTTTTACGTCATAGAAATCAACAAAATTGTTATCCGAAACACCAAATTTTCTATTAAAAGAAAACCCCAAATCCCTATAATATACATCGACTGCATTATAGTTTTTTCCTAAAAATATATTTTTACCAAACTGCTCCCTTAGAAGAACCTCCTTAAAGCCTGTCCCAATTAAAACTGTAGTTCCCTTATACCTCATCAAGTCCTCTAAAACCCTACTTGAAAGTTCCTCTTCATCTAACCCCAAAACAAAAACACAATCAAAATGCTCCAAATATCCCTCTTGATAATATTTCTCTGAAACCTCAAAAACATCAACATCAAAATGTCCTAATGCAAGTTTAAAGGCTAAAACCTCATCATTGTCATAACCAAATTTATATCTTGTATCGTATATTATAAGCACCCTATCCCTTTTATCCTCTGCACAGGCTCTTCCAATCATAAAGCATATTATTGCTAATAAACTAATTATTATCTTCTTTAACAATATAGCATCCCCCCATCCTTAAGGCTAAAAGTGCATTTAAATTATCAAAGGAGTGGGCATATAGATTTGCTTCATTACCAAATGCACCGTATATGGGAGATAGTCTATTTTTACATTGAAGTTTTAACATCCTGTTTATTAGCATATTATATAAATCAACATCCCTATAGTATAAAGCAACCCTTGCTAAAGTCGCATAAATTGCTGTGGATTCTATCCTTGAGGCTGGCTTTAAATCTCTTATGTAATACTCTGAATAGACTGCACCCTTTTTTTCTATTTCACTTTTAATAAACTTAATAAAATCCATATAAAAAATGTTGTCCTCTGCCAAGTGTTCAACTACTATTGCATTTTGAAGCATATCAACCTTATACTCACCTGAATATTGTTTTGTTCTCAAATTATATTTATTTCTAAAAAAGGGGGTACCCTCTATCTTTCCATTTTCTAAAACCCATCTTGAGTTTTCGTATATGCTTTTAAAACTTAGTTCGTAATTGCTAATAAGATTTATTGTATACAAATCTATATAGGATAAAGTAATAGTACCTGACTTTGTATATCCATCATAATAGTCTACTAAAAAGCCATTCCTACATTCATATTTTTTAACAGAGGCTATAATCCTTTTAGCAAGATTGAAGTACTCCTTGTCCCCAAAAACACTATACCCTATTAAAAGTGCTCTTATAATTCTTAAATCATCTATCGAAGCAGATGATGTATATTTATAATCTTCACCAACTCGCCAAGAGACCAAATTATTTTTAAGCATCATTTTATCCAATACAAACTCATAATGCCTGTAAATGATAAAATCAAAATGTACGAAAAGTGGAAAATAAAAATGTACAAAATTGTACAAGTATTTGGTATCCTTCTTAATGGGAGGGATACCAAATATGATGAATATAATAGCTCAATTAAATATATTAAAAGCTATGGAACTAAAGCCTAATTTTTCAGAACTTGCAAGAGAATATGGGATGGATAGAAGAACTGTAAAGAAATATTTTGAAGGGTATGAGGGAAAACCAAAAACTAAAAATAAAACAAGTAAATTGGACAAGTATTTTGATGAAATAAAAGCGAAGCTTGCAATTAAAGGAACTACTGTTAAAGCAGTTTATGAATTCTTTGTTA
>NZ_FQVG01000057.1 GCF_900129265.1 Caloramator proteoclasticus DSM 10124
ACTTATGAAAGTCCAATAAAACTTGAGAGGGCAATTAGTGCCAAAATAACTCCCAAAATGACTTCTGAGAATATTTATTCTGATGATACAGTTGAAGATGTTATATCATCCTTTGAGGGAATTGACGTTGAAATAGAGCTAAATCAGTTATCACTTGAAAGTAGAGCAATACTTCAGGGAGCAAAGGTCGTAAAGGGTGTATTAATTGAGAGTAAAGACGATTTAGCACCAACAATTGCACTAGGTTTTAAATCTAAAAAAACGAATGGGAAGTATAGGTATGTGTGGCTTTTGAAGGGTAAATTTGAACTTGCATCTGATGAATATGACACTGAAGCTGAAAAGCCAAAGGCACAGAGTGCAAAACTTAAAGGCAATTTTTATCCAAGGGGGTTTGATGGGAATTACAGATTTATTTGTGATGAGGATGCTGAAGGTGTAGATGCCACAATTATAAATGGGTGGTTTGATGCTGTAGTGAGTGAGCCTGAAATATAATAATATATTTATGATTGTTATAAAACTCGGTCGTCTATATTGTATAATATAGATGAAGGGAGTGATAATGTGATAAAAAATAATGAACATAATAGACTGGAAGCATATGATTTTGAAAAAAGAGTTGGATTATATTTAAGTAAAAGATATAATACCAATTTTAAAGAAAAGGCTTTAACTGTTGGAAAAAATAAAGAGCATAAGTTTGATCTAGTTTCTGATGATAATTCAATAATTGCTGAATGTAAGAGTTATACATGGACTAAAGGTAATAACTTTCCATCTGCCAAGATATCTACAATTATAGAAGCAATATTTTATTTTTCAAGAATTAAAGCAGATAAAAAGATTATAGTAATTCAAGATTCATTTAATGATAAAGGAGAAAGTCTAGTTGATGTTTTTTTAAAAAGATATGATGGAATTTTGGATGATATAGAGGTTTGGGCATATTATGTAGGAAATACATTAAATGACGATGTAGTAAAAGTAAAAAGAGAAAAGAATGAGATATGGTATGAAAAAATGTATAAAAATTGTTGATATATTTTAATAAAGATATAAATAAAAAGAATAGCAAATATAGGGTGGGGAAATTATGCCAAAGAAGAATTCAGATAGAAAAGTTATTACTGAAGTTGATTTTTCGCAAACGAATAAAGAAGGATGCATAAGAGAGATGTTAGCTGCAATAAAGCTAATGAAAGAAGGATATAATGTTTCAAAGACCATGTTTGATAATAGGTATGATTTAATCGCAGAGAAATATCCAAAATATATAAGGATACAAGTTAAAAATTTGAAATTAACTTATAAAAGTGATCCAACACAACCTTTATCTATTAACAAGTGGGAAATACATGCATATACAAATATTAAAGGGAATAAAAAAATATATACAAAAGATGAAATAGATGTTGTTTTTGCAATAGATATAGAAACAGAGAATTTTGCAATAATTCCAGTAGAAAAAATACCTAAAACAGGAGTTGTTAGAATTTCTGAGCAAAGCGATAGAAAAGAGTATTTCAATTCATTTAAAGCATTAGATGATTTAAAATAATATAAATGTGTATGATAATAGTAATAATTTAAAAAAAGGGTAGCCTAGATGCTATCCTTATTTTATTTATTATCATAAAGAAAGGAGAAGCCCCTATGAAAGCATCAGAACTTAAAAACAAAGGTGTAAAAATAAAATTGCAGGACAAAGAATATGAACTAAAATTTGATATGAATACCTTCTGTGAACTTGAAGAAGTATATGGGGACATAAATAAAGCTTTTGAAGATTTGCAAAATAAGAAATTTAAAGCTATAAGAGCATTAATATATGCAGCAGTTAAAGCTGAGGATGAAAATATTACCTTAAAAGAAGTAGGCAAAATGATAACATTAGACGAATTAGAAAACCTTAGTTTAGCAATCAACAAAGCATTAAATATGGCTATGCCAGAGGTAACAGATGAAAATATGGGGGAATAGAAAGCCACACCAATCAAGAAGGATGGGATTGGGAGTGGCTTTTGTATTTAGCAACAAATCTTTTAAAGATGAGTGAAGATGAGTTTTGGAAAAGCACACCAAAAAAACTTCAAGCACTTTTTAAAGTTTATAAGAAAGTAAATGGGATAGACGATGATAAAGCATATATTGATGAAATAATGTTTTAAGAAAGCGAGGTGAGATTGTGGCAAGGGATGCTAATACAGTAATTGCAAGAATTGGACTTGATGATAGAGGATTTCAAGAGGGTGTTTCTAAAATACAAAGAAGTTTAAAGGTTGCTCAAAGTGAATTTGCTGCAGCATCATCAAAGCTTGGTGAGTTTGGCAATTCAACAGAGGGATTAAAACTTAAAGCTGATAGTTTAAATAGGCAGATTGAACTTCAAAAAGATAAAGTTGTAGCATTAGAGAAGGCATACAAAGAAAGCGTTGAGGCAAAGGGCGAAGATGCCAAGGCTACTGAAAACCTAAAAATTAAACTTAATTATGCAACGGCAGAACTTAATAAAATGGAACAAGAGCTAAAAAATACAACTAGGGAATTAAAAGAAAAAAGTTCTGCTTGGTATAAGTTGTCCCAAAGCATGAATAGTGCAGGGGAGAAAATGAAATCAATAGGAGATAAGATGTCATCAATAGGCAGTAAACTTTCAACTGCCGTAACACTTCCACTCATAGGAATTGGAACTGCTGCAACCAAAATGGCTATGGATGCTGTAGAATCTGAAAACCTGTTTGAAGTTTCAATGGGTGCTATGGCAGGTGAGGCAAGAAAATGGTCAGAGGAAACATCAAAAGCTCTTGGGCTAAATGCCTATAATGTAAGAAAAAATGTAGCAACATACAATTCAATGCTAACAAGTATGGGGCTAACATCACAGGAAGCATTAAAAATGTCTGAGGACCTTACACAGCTTTCATACGATATGGCATCCTTTTACAACTTAAAACCTGAAGAGGCCTTCGAAAAATTAAAGGCAGGTATTTCAGGTGAAGCTGAACCTTTAAAGGCTTTAGGAATATTAGTTAATGAAAATACTATAAAAACATATGCATACACTCATGGAATAGCAAAACAGGGTGAGGCATTAACTGAACAGCAAAAGGTAATGGCAAGGTATGGTGTAATCATGGAATCTACTAAAAATGCTCAAGGCGACCTTGCAAGAACTATGGATTCGCCTACTAATAAACTTAGGGTTATGAAAGAACAGGCGGAACAACTTGGTATTCAGTTTGGACAGGTTCTTATACCAGTTCTTGAAAAGCTAATAGGAGTAATAAAGCCTTTAATGGATAAATTTCAAGGTTTGTCTAAAGAACAGCAGGAGATGATTGTCAAAATTGGGCTAGTAGTTGCAGCGGTTGGCCCTGTAATTGGAATTATAGGTAAGGTAATAAGTATAGCAGGCAATTTATCAACTATTATAGGAAGCACATCAGGGGCAATGGCTACAGCAGGTGGTGCATCTGCAGTTTTAGGAAGTGCTTTTACTGCATTAACTGGACCTATAGGAATAGCTGCTATGGCTATTGCAGGCATTGTTGCAGTTGGAGTTTTACTTATTAAAAATTGGGATAGTATAAAAGAGTCTTTAAATACATTAAAAGAAAATATATCTACAAAATTTAATTTAATAAAAGAAAATATATCAAACGTATGGGAAAATGTAAAAAGCAAAACTTCTAATGTGTGGAATAACATAAAAAACACAATAAATGAACATGGAGGTGGGATAAAAGGGATAATTGGAAGCTATATAGATGCATATAAAGCAGTTTGGAGTAAGGGATTTGACTTTATAAACAGTATAACAGGCGGGAAATTAGGAGAAGTGTTTGAGAAAATAAAAATCATTGCAAACTCTATAAAAGAAAAGTTATCTGATATGTTTGACTTTAAAATACCTAAAATAAAGCTGCCGCATTTTTCGATAAAAGGTGAATTTAGCTTAAAACCACCGAGTGTTCCTCACTTAGAAGTTAATTGGTATGCAAGCGGGGGTATATTTACAAGGCCTTCAATTATTGGTGTCGGAGAGGCAGGGAATGAGGCTGTTTTACCTATTGATAGATTAGATGAAATTATGGCAAGAGCAATTGAAAAAGCAAGGGGAAACAGTAGCGGAGGTTTAACTTTACATATACAGAACTTTTATAATAATTCAGATAAAGATATAGAACACCTTGCATATGAACTTGAATTTTATAGACAGCGTATTTCACTTGGAAGGGGTGGGAGGTAATGCTTAGCTTTAATTTTGCAGGGAAAGATAGTTATTTAGACTATGGTATTTTAATAACTTCAAGGCCTACTATCCCATCACCTAAAAGAAGAGTATCATACATTGATATTCCAGGTAGAGATTCAAGTTTAAGATATGATGAAGGAAGCTATGAGGATATTACTATTGTCGCTCAATGCTCAATAACAGCAGAAAATATCATTCAAAAAATAGACGAAATAACTGCATGGCTTTTTAATTCGGGAGAGAGCGATTTAATATTTTCATTTCAAAATGATAAAAAGTATATAGCTCAAGTTGCAAATTCAATAGAGTTTAAACAGGTTTTAAGATATTCTTCAAAATTTATAATCATATTTAATTGTAGGCCATTTAAATATGCAGTTTCAAACAACGTAATTACAATAACCCAAAATGGAACTAATTTAATAAATCCAGGAACAATATATAGTTTACCCAAGATTTATGTTTATGGCTCAGGAGATATAACGCTTAAAATAAATGGAAATGAGATAAAAATAAACGGATTATCAAATAAAATAATAGTTGATTGCGCTCTTTATGACTGCTATGATGATAACCTTAACAACTTAAATTCAAAATTTAGTGGAACCTTTCCAGTATTAAAAGTGGGTAACAATATCATAGAATGGACAGGTAATGTATCAAAGGTTGAGATCTTACCTAACTGGCGGTGGTTGTAGTGATTTGTGTTTATGACAAGAAAACTAAAAAGGGTGAATTTGAAAATATAGGACTTGGTGTTTTAGACGAGTGTATAGCCACAGAAATTACGGAAGAATTAAATGGTGAATACAGCTTATATTTAGAATACCCAGCGAACTCTAAGAAAGCAAACTACTTAGTTGAGTTTAATATTATAAAGGCAAATGGACAGTTATTTCGGATATATAAGGTAGAAAGAGAAGTTGAAAAAATAGGGAAAATAAAGGTATGGGCAAGGCATATATTTTACGATCTTGCTTTTTATTTTATAGAAGCGGCAACACTTGTTAATGCAAATATGAAAGAAGCAATAGAAGGAACTATCCCACCTGAAGCACAGGCAGTTTTTAAATTTACAGCACCAGAGGAAAATATTTATCCATTTAGTATAAGGAATGTAAATGCACTTGAAGCCTTCTTTAAAATACTTCAATATTATGGCGGAGAAGTGAAAAGAGATAATTTTAATATTGAAATACTTAAGCAATTAGGAACTAATTCAGGGATATTAATAAAGTATGGGAAGAACATAAAAGGAATGAGGGCCATAATTGATACTAATAATTTTGCAACAAAGATATATCCAATAGGCAAAGATAACTTAGTTCTTCCTGAAAGATATATTGAAGCTGAAGGTGATGTTTCTAAGATTCTGCCATATCCAATAGTAAAAAAGGTTGAATTCGATACAGGGGATGTTGACGAGCTAAGAAACCTTGCAAAGGAATATATAAAGAAAGCATCAAATCCTTTTATAAACATAGAAGTGGATTTTTTAGAGTTATCAAAAATAAAAGAATATGAAAGTTATAAAAGTTTAACAGAAGTTAATCTTGGTGATGAGGTTGAAGTTAAGCATGAACTTTTAGGAATAACAGCAAAGCTTAGGGTTATAAAGAAAAGAATTGACCTTTTAAATCCTATTAATACAAAAATAGAACTAGGGAATCCATTAAATACGATAATTGAAAAATTAGATTTTGAGTCAATTCTTGAAAAGATAGAAAGCAAAATAACAGGTTCACAAAATCAGCTTATTTTAAAGAGGAATACAGAAACACTCAATATTACAACCACAAGATATGCGGCGATGGAGATAGGTTTTTCAGTATCAGCAGATACTAATTTAACTTCTAATATAGTAATATCAGGCAAGGCAAGTAGTGATTTAACATTAAGCATTTTCTTTTCACTGGATAATAAATATTATGATTTAAAGCCAGTTCAAAAGGTAGTATCAGGGGATAATATCATAAACGTTACACTGCCAATGCCACAGGTTACAGCAGGACAGCATGCCTTTATAATTGAAATGCAAACATCAACTGGAACTTTTACTATTGAGAAAAACAATTTACAAGTAACAATAGAAGGAAGAAACCTTGAAGGCGGATTAAGCCCTAAACTTCCAAGGGCAGAAGTTTTACAAGCATTCTTATATGAATTGTTTTTAAATAAGATACAGCAGCAAAAGCAGGATATAGTCCTTATAAGTGTTCAAAAACTAATAAACGATATTAAACCTAACATAGCACAGACAAATTCATATGCTGATTACTTGGCTAAATCATTAGGATGTTTGATAGATATAAATATTTCAAAAGCATCAGTTGGAATATCAGAAACTTTTTCAAGAGATAAAATGCCTAATTATGAATTTGACAGCTGGATTAATTTTGATTTGGATTTTGAAAAACTGCCAGATGGATCATATATAAGTTATGAAAGGGCAACAATTAAGGAATTAGAATATATAAATCAAGGAAATTTTGAAAGCACAGTAGGTAATGGTGTAATCTATGGTGTTAACCTTGCCAATAGAGAAGAATATAACAGTTTAGTTTCACTAAATACAACAATAAAGGAAGTATAGGGGTGATTATGTGGGGATAATACAAACTCCAGCACAGCCTAAAGGGAATTTAGGGATGACTCTCTTTGGAACAAACAATGATGATACAACAGTAACACTCCCAGATATGGGTTTTGACTTTTACTATAACGGTTCAGTTGTAAGGCAATTAAGAACATCAGGTAATACATGGGTAGGATTTGGCTCAGCAACAGAACACTTAAAAGTTAATCGAAGAGATGCAAGTTATAATAAATTATATTATGCTTTAGAAACTGAAGGTGGAAAGAAAACTTTCAGGGTAAGATTTGAAGGAAACTCAGTTTGGTCGAGTTGGAATACCAATGAGTTAATTTGGGAATTGACCTTATTTGAAACAGGTGTTATTAGACTTGTAATTGAAAAAATACCTAACACAGGGACAAATAGTTTTGACAACCCTAATGTAGGAACGCAAACTTTAACATTAAGCAATGGGGCATCTTTAATATTTTTTCCTGGGACAGCTGATGGTAAAAATTATACTATTTATTATGATTCAAACTATATTCCAACGAATGAAAAATACCTTATAGTTGATGATGATGGAGTAAAAACTTTTTCAAGTGGCTCATGGAGCAAAATTGGTGATTTACCTTTAACTGAAGAAATGTTTTTAAGCTCTGGACTTTCAACTATTCCTCAAAGTTATACAGGAATATTAGGAAATCCAAAGCTTTATTTTTATACCGATGATGATGACAAGAAATCAAATCCTACTAAATATATTTTAGAAACTAAGGAAGTTGTAAATAGTAAACCCAAAGTAATAAAGCAAAAGTCAGATTTTTTAATACCAAGTGGTAAAAATATCTCAAGCATAACTGTTGATACAAGTTTTGTTAGAAGAGATTCAATTGGAAATCCAATCTCAACAAATGGAGCTATAAAATTAGCAATAAGCCTTGATAGTGGTGCATCATATTATACTTATAATCAAACAAGTGGTGCATTTGAGGCAATTGATATTAATGATATAAATATGTTTTTAAATCAAGGCATAGATGTAAACAACATAAGCCAATTGAACATTGATTTATTAAACCCGTTATTAACAGGCAGTCGAACAATTCGATTTGCCTATATTTTTTACAAGCCCACATTGGATGATGTGTGTAAGCTGAAGAAAATAAAAATAATTTTTGCATAAGAAGGTGATAAGGTGATGGAGTGTGTTTCATATAATAAAGATTTTCTAGTAGATAAAGTAATTAAAGAAACAAAGTTTAAGGATGATAGAGGCATAAAGGGGAAAGTATTAGTTGAAATATTTGATGCGAAAACAAATAAAAAGGTAAAGGAAGCATATACAGAAAACATTATTCCTGATTTGTTTTTTAAGGACATGTTTTTAAGACATTTTGCTGGTGGAATAATGGGGATAAATACGAGGAGCCAGGATCAATTTAACAATAATTTTGAATGTATATATCTTACTGACTCCACAAAACCTGAATCAGCAAATACAGAAAAAGTAACAGGAAATATAATAGGCTATGCATATAGAAATACTGAATATTCAGGAACTGATACATTAAGAGGAACGATAAATAAGTTGGAAAGTAAAATGGAAATAGTTAATGGGAAAATAAGGACTACATTTGTATTTGACTTTCCAACACATGCTGCAAATGGAAGATTTGAATCTATATATTGGGGAGCTGAACCTTCGAAAAGAGAAAAATTTTTTATCGGGCCACCCATATTTGGAAGAAATAATGGGGATGGAACTGTTTATGCTAAACAAAACTTATACAAAGAGAAATACTGGTCAATAATTAATATTTTTTACAGCGGAGGTTCTTCCGGATATTTTAGAAAAGCATTGAGATTTAACGATTATAATAAAGGGTATGCTCTACTTGATGGAACTAATACTAGTGCAACTAATTCTAGCTATATTCAATTTCCAGAGAGCCTAAAAGGTCATCAGCTTTATGTTCCAATTGATTTAAGTTTAGATTATTATGTTGATTTTACAAATGCAGTAAAATTATTAAATTCATCAGGTGGTGCATTTATTTCAAACGAGCTACATGATGTTGTTCCTGTATATAAAGAAAATGGAGAAATAGATTATTTTGTAGGGGTTTATATATACTATAGCTCTCCCAACTATTATTTAAAAATTTACAAATGGAGTAATGTAGGGGTATTATTATCAATTGTTGGTCCTATAAATTTAACAACAAATTTCAAAGATGCATATAATTCTAATTTTAATTATATTACTTATACGATAAATCCTTTAATGAGTGGAGAGGGATATATAGAAATATATGGGTATAATTCAAGAACAGATACCCAATATAATGAAACAGTTTATACAAATAGGCTTTTAAGGTTAGATATAAACGGTAATTTAACAAGTGAATTGAATTTGAAACCTAAAATAGGAAGTTCTACTTGGTTTGCTTCAAAGGGAATGAATAGTGGAAATATCGAAAGAAGGTGTTATTTAAGTAATTTAAATTATAGAACAAAAAATAGAATATATTTATATTATTCTGGAACGCAAGGGGGGACAGGCTTTTATCAAGTAATAACTCATGAAGGCAATCTTGTGGAAGCTTACAGAGAATATTTTACCTTTGAAGATTATTCTGATTCAACGGCCTATCCAATAATTGGAACAGACAAGTCCGTTTCAATGTATAGATATTCTTACAATGATTATGTATATTTTGGCATCTATCATCTATCACTATCAAAACCTTGCGGTGCCCATACAAAACTTGCACAGCCGGTTGAAAAAACTGATGCAAATACAATGAAGATACAATATACATTTGAAATTGATTTAATTGATTTTTCCTATGATTATTATTAAAGAAAGGGTGATAAAAGTGAAAAACAACACAATACAACTAATCTCTGCTACCATTGGCGGATATATAGGTTATTTTTTAGGAGGAATTGATGGCTTTATGTATGCCCTTTTAACCTTTGTCGTTATTGATTACGTTACAGGACTTATGGTAGCAGTGCTTGAGAGGAAGCTATCAAGTGAGGTAGGATTTAGGGGAATATTTAAAAAGATTCTTATTTTTGTTATGGTAGGCATAGGAAACATAATAGATACAAACCTTATTAAAAGCGGTAGTGCAGTTCGCACCGCCGTTATTTTTTTCTACATTTCTAATGAAGGAATAAGTATCATTGAAAACTCGTCTAAAATAGGCCTGCCAATACCACAAAAACTTAGAGAAATATTGGGCCAAATAAATGAAGGGAGAGAAAAGTAATGGCAAGAGTATGCTTAGACTATGGGCATGGCGGAGAAGATAGTGGAGCTGTATATGGTAGCAGAAAAGAAAAGGATGACAATTTAGCATTAGGCCTAAAAGTTGCAGAAGAATTAAGAAGGCATGGGGTGTTTGTAAGTGAAACTAGAACTTCTGATACAACTTTAAGTTTAAAGGATAGAACATTGTTTGCAAATAGAGGCAATTTTGACTACTTTATATCCTTTCACAGAAATGCCTATATACCAGAGAAAACAAATGGGGTTGAAACGTATGTATATATAATAGGTAGAGAAAAATCAAAAGAACTAGCAGAAAGGATTCAAAAGGCTTTAATTCAGGTAGGATTCTTTAATAGGGGAATAAAAAAAGCAAATTTTCAAGTATTAAGAGAAACAAAGATGCCAGCAGTATTAGTTGAAGTTGGCTTTATTGACAACAGTGAGGATAACAAATTGTTTGACAGTAAAAAAGATGAAATAGCAAAAGGAATTGCAAAGGCTATATTAGAGCAGTTAAATATAAAATATGTAGAAACTTCTAAAATTTTATACAGAGTTGCTGCAGGAACTTTCTCAAACAGAGAGAATGCTGAAAAGCAGGTTAGAAAATTAAAAGAATTAGGTATAGATGCAGTTATAGTTGAAGTGAAATAATTTTTAGAATGAAGCTCTTTTAGGGCTTCTTTTTTCTATTAATAAAAATTATTAACTTGCTATTAATCAAAATGAGAGATAACATCTGATACTAACCAAAGCTTTTAAAAAGTAATGATTTAAAAATAATTAGCAAGGAGGAAGAAAAAATATGATTTTAGATTCAGCTCTAAAAGAATATATGGTTTATATGGAGAATCGAGAAAAAAGCCCTAAAACTATTTCAGGATATATGCAAGATTTGAACTTTTTTAAGAAGTGGTTAGAAAAGATGTGGAATGGACCGGTTTATTTGGAAGACATTGAATTTAAGGATGTAGAAAAATTTTTAAAGTTTTTAAAAGATGAGAAGAATTATAAGCCAGCAAGCAGAAAAAGGATTTCAATAGCCTTAAAAATGTTTTTTAAATATGCTTGGAAAAAAGGATTATGTAAAACTGATATATCAACAGAATTTGAAAATGTAAAATATGTTCCCAAAGAGAGAGAATATTTAACAGAAGAGGAAGCTTTATATTTTATTAAGGAGATAAAGCATCCCGTAGTTAAGGTTCTTACAACAACACTTCTTTATACAGGTATGAGAATATCTGAAGCTTTAGCATTAAGACCTGAAGATGTGGATATTGAGAATGGCTGGATTAGAATAAATCAAGGGAAAGGTAACAAATCAAGAGATATACCAATATGTGAGAAGTTAGAAAGAGTATTAAAGGATTATTTTGAGTGGAGAGTAGATAGTGAGCAGTTTTTTGCAACAGAAAAAACTAAAGCACTTTCGGTAGGAAGAGTTCAATCAATAATTAAAGAAACAAGGAATAGATTAGGATTTAAAAAACATATAACGCCTCATGTCTTTAGGCATTCATTTGCAAGTCATTTAGTGAAAAAAGATGCAAATATTGTTAGCATTTCAAAATTATTAGGCCACTCAAACTTAAAGACAACATCAATATATACTCATACATCAAGAGAACAATTGATAGATACAATAAAAATGTTTTAGTAAGAGAGGATGATATTTATTGGAAATGTTTAAAAATAATGTAGAAAAAATAAAGTATGTTATAGAAAGTATAAATGATGGAAAGGACCCTGAGAGCATAGCAAAAGATTTGGGATATAAAAACTACAAATCTTTAGATATGTTTATGAGAAGAGAAGGTTACATTAAAGAAAGGCGTTCTGGTAATTATTACCCAAAGAATGGCCACGGGATAATATTAGAAGAAGACAGTTCTTCTAATACTAGCATTCCATTAAAGGTAATGCAAATAATTAAACTTTTTAAAGAAAATAAATTGAACCCAAAACAAATTGCAAATGAAATGGGATTTGAAAGTCCAAGAGAAATGGCAATTTATATGAAGTCTAAAGGATATATTTGGGATTCTCAAAGAAACAACTATATTTCAGAGAAAAAAATAGAAATTGAAGATAACAAGGAAGAAATAGACGTTGATATTTTTAGGACAAAAGAAATTGAAAAGGAATCACAAATAGAGGCAATAGAAAACGACTTTTTAAAGTATATAGACATTATTAAGTATTTAGATAGCAGGAAGGAAAGATTAATTGAAATAATTGAAAGCAGTTTTGAAGGTGAAGCAGGGAAATTACCAAGGTATGTTATAAAAGGATTGTTTATAACAAAATCAATCCATATGAGTAGTAAATTAGACCAAATGGTGAGAGATTTTAGTGAAGAAAAAAACGTTTCTCAAAAAGATATTTTTGAAGTTGCATTAATAGACTTCTTTAAAAAATATGGTTACCATAAAGAAATTCAAACGTTATTAAATAGTTATGATTAATAATAAATATTAACTTTGGAGGCCATGTAGAAGTTACTGTATAAGTAAAATCTGCATGGCTTTTTTTATTTTTTTTGTATTAGTAATTAACATGATAAATTTATTACTTAATATAAGCTTTGAAAAAGTAATGAAAATAAGTCGTATCGTTAGATTACTATTAGGTTGTTATTGTAGCTAAAAATAACAAATAATACGCAAATGTAAACCTTTATAAAGCTTTATAAATCAAAGGTTTATGGCGATAAAAATATTTTATAATAAAACCTAAAATTAAAGCCTGTAACAAAAAACGTCAGTTGGGCATGAACACTGTAAACGCTGGAAAGTCAATGGAAAAGTTAGCATCAGGTCTAAGAATTAACAGAGCTGGTGACGACGCAGCAGGACTAGCAATATCAGAGAAGATGAGAGCTCAAATAAGAGGTCTTGAGCAAGCAGGAAGAAACTCACAAGATGCTATATCACTTATCCAAACAGCAGAAGGTGCATTAAATGAAACTCACTCAATTCTTCAAAGGATGAGAGAATTAGCAGTTCAGTCTGCAAATAGCACAAACACTTCTGCAGATAGAAACGAAATTCAGAGAGAACTAAATCAATTGACATCAGAAATCAATAGAATTGGTAATACTACTGAGTTTAATACACAAAAACTTTTAAATGGTTCTCAAAAAGTTTCAGGAACTACAGGAGGTATTCAATTACAAATAGGTTCTAACGCTAGTCAAAGTATAACAATTAGCATAAATGACATGAGATCAAAGGCATTAGGACTTTCAGGCACAACAGCATCTGCATCAGCAGCTTTAACTGCTACAACTACAGATGAAGGTGTAGTTATAACTAGCAGTGAAGCAACTGAAACAGCAAATGCAGCTTTTTCAAGTGGTGCTTCAAATCAATTAACTGATGTATCAGCATCAGGTACACCTGAATATGCACTTGATGTTACTGATTATTCAAAAGCTACAGCTGCTATAAAAGTAATTGACAAGGCTATTGAAAGAGTTTCAGCAGAAAGATCAAAGCTTGGTGCTTATCAAAATAGATTAGAGCACACTATAGCAAATCTTGGTACTTCAGCAGAAAACCTAACTGCTGCTGAGTCAAGAATTAGAGATGTTGATATGGCTAAGGAAATGATGACATTTAGTAAGAATAATATACTTGCTCAAGCAGCTCAAGCAATGTTAGCACAAGCAAATCAGCAACCACAGGGTGTATTACAATTATTAAGATAATAAATAAAATGCTAGAGTTTAATCTCTAGCATTTTATTATATAATATAAAAAAAGAAATAAATAATAGATATTTAGAAAATTGGTTGGTGTAGTATTGTTTGTTGTGTTTAAAGTTGTGTTTATTTTACAAAGAACAAATTAAGTAATGTTTAAATATTTAATGTTTAAGGCATTAAACATTAGTTGGAATTTCTTTATATTAATTATACAAGGAGGTAACAAAAATGAAGGTTTTCTTTATGCTGACAGCTGTACCTTATGATGATGAAATGAAACAGAGACCTCAACATATAGTTGAAAACTTAGCTAAGATGGGTTTTGAAGTAATTTATATATATGCTACCTCATCCAAAAAAATAACGGCAGATCAATATGAAGATTTTATGAAAGATTTTAGATTATGTGATTATGTGATGAAAATCAATAAAAACTTATATGTTATAGATAGATTTGATGAAATAATTAAAGATAATAAATCAGAAATAATAAAGTTTTCAAAAGTGTTAAAGCATTTACAAGAATTTTATAAAAATCAAGAAGTTTATTTTATATGTGAACACCCTAAATGTATAGATATTTTAGAAGAGTTAGAAGAGAATTCTTTTATTATATACGATTGTATTGATGATTGGACTGAATTTGCAAAAGATATTGTATGGGAAGACGAAACAATTGTTACTAAAGAAAGACAATTAGCTTCAATAAGTAAATTAATTACAGTGTCTGCCAAAAGGCTGTATTGCAAAATGTACCCATATAATAAAAACATATTTTATTTTCCAAATGGTGTAAATGTACAAGATTACGATAAGATTGACACAAATATAGTGCCAAGTGATTTAAAAAACATATCAAAACCCATTATATTTTTTATGGGAACATTAGCACAATGGGTAGATATGGAAATAATAGAGTTTATAGCAAGAAGTAGACCGGATTATTCATTTGTTTTTGTAGGTAATAAATATAATGTTGAATTACCGCATTACGATAACATATATTATTTAGGTGTAAAGAATTATCAAGAACTAAAATATTATCTCAATAAGGCTGATGTAGCAATTATACCTTTTAAAATTAATAAATTAACAGCAAGTGTAAGTCCATTAAAATTTTTTGAATATATAAGTGCAGGTGTACCAGTTGTATCTACTATTTTACCAGAATTAATTGGCGAAGATAGTATTTATTTAGCCAAAGATAAGGAAGAATTTTTGTTTGGTATAGATGATATTATTAATTTAACTAAACATGAATATTTAGATTTGAGCATGAGACTAAAGAAAAATAGTTTTAAATATGAATGGAGTATTTTAATTGAAAATTTTATCAAATATATTGATATGCTACAACAAGGTATGTCTATTGAAAAAGATAAGTTTTTAAAAGAAACTATAGACAACTATGAAAATTATGATAAAAATGACATTGTAAAAAATGAATTATTGACAATGTATAATCTTATAAAAAATTATGAACTTGCTTATGAAAAATCAAACAAACTTGAAAGAAGCAATTCACTTATTTTTGATTTTAATCAGGCAGCATTAGCTTGTTTTAATGTTGGAGAATTTGACAAAGCCATTATGTATATTAATGATTATATTGAAAAAAATAATATAAATTATTATAAAAAATATATTAATAAAATAAAAGATATTATGGATATTAATGAAAAAAATATAATTATAGAAGTTTTGTTGTTAAAATTTTGTAATCGTATTTATGAGGCACTAAAATTACTTGATGATTATTTGGCTATATCAAATTCTCCTAATCCAACTTTATTTTCATTATTAGCATCCTTATATCTTGACCTTAATGAAGAAGGAATTGCAATAGAAATATTGAGTTCGATTTTACAATATTTAGATAATAACTGCATATTTGAACCGAATTCTATAAGTTTAATTATTGACTTATTAATTAAGCAAAAAGAATTAAATTTAGTTGAAACAATTTTAAATTATTTATATGATGTTGGGCTTGAAGAAATAGCAAATGATAAGTGGGCATTGTTTTATTTCCATAAATACTTTAACCTGAATTATTCATGGAATTTATTTAAAAGAGTTCTATAGCCCATATTAACTTAATTTTTTACTAAACTGCATTTCACTTAAAAAGTGAAATAAAAACATGAAAAAGAGGGCCCAAATTTGTTATAATATAGTTGCTAAACAAATACCAAACAAAGGGAGGGTTCTCAATGTTTAGTTTATATGATATTTGTTTAGAAAGCAATAGTAAAATACGATTAAATTTTGATGGTGGTGACTTATCTTCTGATACAGGATTGTTATTGCTTAAAGAATTTACTCATAAAATTGGCTT
>NZ_FQVG01000058.1 GCF_900129265.1 Caloramator proteoclasticus DSM 10124
ATAGATACAATAAGGCTTAAACTAATGAAAATAGCCTCAAGAATAGTAAGAAGTAGTCGCTACATAATATTTAAGCTTTGCAGTAGCTACGCATATAAAAATGATTTTTATGAGATTGTAGCAAATATTCACAAGTTAGAATGAAATTCTTTTATTATTGTTCTTTGATAAGTTCAAAAAGTAAAATTTTATACTATAGGTGAAATCTATTCTTCTTTAATGTAAATATCTGTAATTTATGAAAATTTTATTCATATAACAATTATACTAAGATTTCTTATAAATATTTTTCAGTTTAATTTTTGGTTGGTGAATAATTCAGGTTTCAATTATTCTAAATTATTTATATATTCATAAGAAAATCTAATATAGTATTAAAATTACTAATGACAAAAAATTAACAAAATGTATTATAATTATAAATGTAAAGAAAATTCTATAAATAAAACAGTTAATCAATTAACAAATAAGGGGGGATTTATGTGGGAGAAACAAAAATTCAAACTTCAACAAGGGCACAGACAAAAAAGAAAAAGGTAAACCAAATTCCTTTTGGAGTAGCACTACTTATTGCAATTATAGGAATAGGTTTCTTTGCTGCAAATCAATCACCTAAAGCTGCACTTATGTGGACATTTGGAGTTGCATTAGGTTATACTTTGCAAAGGTCAAGATTCTGCTTTACAGCTTCAATGAGGGATCCTGTTTTAACAGGAAGTACATCATTAACTAAGGCTGTAATTATTGCAATTGCTACAGCAACAGTTGGTTTTGCATCAATTCAATATGCTGCATTTTTAAAGGATCCAGCAAAGATACCAGGTAATATCTCACCAGTTGGAATTCATACAGCAATAGGAGCAATAATGTTTGGTATAGGTATGGTTATAGCCGGTGGATGTGCATCAGGTACACTTATGAGGGTTGGAGAAGGCTTTATGATGCAATGGCTGTCCTTAGTGTTCTTTATAATAGGTTCACTTTGGGGAGCACACGATTTTGGATGGTGGTCAAAAGCTTTAATTTCAAAAACAAAACCAGTATTTTTACCAAATGTATTAGGTTGGCCACTTGCAATACTTATTCAATTTGGATTGTTATTTGTAATATACATTGTGGCAGATTGGTATGGCAATAAAAATGTAAATGAATAATAAGGAGGAGATTACTATGGCAGAATACAGATTAGATTGTTTAGGAGAAGCTTGTCCTGTACCACTACTTAAGACTCAAAAGAAAATGGAAACTCTAAAGGTTGGAGATATACTAATAGTTGAAATTGATCACAGTTGTGCTGTAAAAAACGTTCCGGAGTGGGCAAGAAAAGAAGGATATAATGTAGAAATTGAAGAAGTTGATGATGGTCAATGGGAGATATATATTGAAAAAACAAAATAGTCACCTATATAGATATTTAAGGAGGGGGGATGTAAATGAAAATTCAAGATAATCCTTATTACAAGAAGCTGTTAAAGGACCCTTGGAGCTATACATCAGGTGCAGTTATATTAGCACTTTTAAATATAGGTTTATTAGCGTCAACTGGTAAAGCGTGGGGTGTAACAACACCATTCTCCTATTGGGGTGCTTGGATATATAAGGTATTAGGAGGAAACCCAGAAAGCTGGTTCTATTTCCAACAAAAAGCACACGCAGAAGCCATTAAGGCAGGTTTTTGGATGGATGCACATAGTGTATCGAACTTAGGTATTATATTTGGTGCCTTTTTAGCAACTCTTCTTGCTTCACAATTTAAGATTAAAAAGATTAAGTCTTGGAAGCAGGTTGTAGCTGCAATAATAGGTGGACTTTTAATGGGATATGGTGCAAGAATTTCCTTTGGATGTAATATAGGTGCTCTTTTTAGTGGAGTTGCTTCAATGTCACTACACGGCTGGGTATTTATGATATTCATATTTGTTGGAGCATTTATAGGAAGTAAGCTGTTAGTTAAATACTTTATGTAATATATGGCTCGGGTAACCGAGCCTAATCTTTAGGAGGGTTAAGTATGGAGAAAAAACACGAGTATTATGATGTTGCCATAATAGGTGGAGGAGCAGCTGGGCTTACAGCAGCAATTTATTGTGGACGTGCAAGGCTTAAAACAATATTATTTGAAAAATCACTTTTAGGTGGACTTGCTACTTATACAAGCGAAATAGAAAATTATCCTGGATTTCCAGAAGGAGAAACAGGAACAGGGCTTATGAACCTATTTACAAAGCAGGCAAAAAAGTTTGGAGTAACAATTAAGCAGACAGATGTAAAGGCTGTAAATTTAGAAGGAAAAGATAAAACACTTGAGACATTTAGAGTTATATATCACGCAAAGGCAGTTATAATTGCAACCGGAGGAAAGCCAAGATTAACAAAGGCACAAAATGAAGAAAACTTTTTATATGATAAGGGAATTTCCTTCTGTGCTACCTGTGATGCTGCATATTATACAGATAAAACAGTTATGGTTATAGGAAGTGGAGATGCAGCGATAGAGGAGGGAATATTCTTAACAAAGTTTGCAAAGAAAGTGATTGTATCTGTTATTCACGATGTTGGTATAATGGATGCAAATAAAATAGCACAAGAACAGGCTATGAATAATCCTAAAATGGAGTTTATTTGGAATACAATGGTGCATTCCTTTGAAGGAGAAGAAAGATTAAATAAGGTTATTTTAAAAAATGTAAAGACAGGGGATTTAATTGAAGTTCCTGTAGATGGTTGTTTCCTATTTATTGGATATGAACCAAATACAGAAATTTTCAAAGGACAAATTAATATGAATAAGAACGGATACATTATAACAGATGAGAATATGCAGACAAATATAGATGGAGTTTTTGCAGCAGGAGATGTTAGGGCAAAGGCTATAAAGCAGGTTGCAACAGCAGTAGGTGATGGTGCAATAGCAGGAATTATGGCAGAAAAGTATGTAGCAGAATCGGAACTTTTTGAAAACGAAATAATGCAAAAGGATAAAATTGGTCTTATTTATCTATGGTCTCCAATTGATGAAAAGAGTAGAGAAAGCTTAAAGGTTATTGAAGATATTGAAAGGGAATATAGAGATATGTTAAAGGTATTTAAGATAGATGTTTATAAGAATGCTACACTTGCTGCAAGATTGGGAGATGTTGAGGCACTTACATTGTATTATACAAAGGAAGGTAAGGTAGTAAAGAAGGATAATAATATTGATAAGGATGCTATAATTGAGAATTTAAAGGCTTTAGCATAATATATTTTGTAATAAAAGCCCCACAAAGGAATGGTTAATAAATTCTTTGATGGGGCTTTTTAGATTTTAGCGAACAATTAAGTTTGTCAACAGTCTGAATAACTTAGGTTTCATTAAGATTTAGAATACTGTTTAAAATATAGATTACTTTTGTAAACTTTGTTTAAACCTAAAATAGAATATAAAGGCAACTAATTGACATATTGCAGCAAACATAATTATTGATAATGTGGATACTTCATATAAATAACCCATTATAACACTTCCAATTAGCATTGATATACCATATATTGTATAAAAAATACCATAGGCTCTTCCACGTATATCCTTAGTTGTTATATCAGCAATTGCAGCCTTTAGTATAGTTTCGTGAATGCTCATTACAATACCCCAAAGCATAACAGATACTACAGCAAAGTACATATTTTTAGAAAAACCTAAAATCACAAGGGCTACTGAAAGGATAGGCACAAACATAAGAGCTTTAAAGCCTTTTTTATCATAGTATTTTCCGATGATAAGAGCAAACAATCCATCAAGTGCCATTGCAACGGCATATAGTGTAGGGATTACCCCCTCTAATATTATCTTTTTATTTAAGAAATGATAAGAAAGTATAGGGAAATTAACAAAACCAACTATACTAAAGAAGATGAATAGGGAGTAGTTTATAAATTTTTCAGTATATAAAGCTTTATTACTTTTAATGTCAACCTTCTTTTCAGTTTTTATATCTTCCTCAAGTTCCTTTGGATTAGGAACTCTAATTCTTGCAAATATTACAAATCCGATGGTTAAAAGTGCAGGAATTAGCATAAATTTAAATCCTGCTTTATATGTTCCTGTAAGTGTTAAGGCAAAAGTAAATACAAGAGGTCCAATTAGTGCTCCAAGCTGGTCAACTGCCTCTAAAATACCAAATCCAAAACCAGTTCCTACGTGCTTTGTTGCGTGGGATAGCATTGAGCTTTTTCCAGGGCTTCTAATTGCTTTACCAAGTCTTTCACATAGCACAAATATTGCGGCAACCTTCCAAGTATTAGAAAAACCTAAAAGTGGAACTGATAGTAAAAGGGCATATCCAAGAATAGTAATAGGCCAATCCATTCCTGTTTTGTCAACAAAGTATCCTGAAGCCAATCTAAAGGTATAACCTAAAAACTCACCAAGTCCTGTTATAAATCCTATTATTGTTGCTGTTGCACCCAATGATGCAAGATATGTACCATATACACTTCTTGCACCTTCATAGGTAATATCACCTAAGGCACTTATAATGCCAAATAGAATAATAAATTCTACAGCTATTTTTTTCTTGTTCTTCAATTTTACCCCTCCTTAATTTGATATAAATATTATAATATTTTATACTTATTAGTACAATAGTTTATGGAAATAATATATGTTAACTAAGAAATTTTTAACACTAAATTAACTTTACAGGTAACATATTTATACATTATTATATAATTAAATAATATTAAGAGGTGATAATATGAGAATAGCAGTTATATCTGACATTCACAGCAACATATATGCTCTTGAGAAGGTTTTAGAGGATATAGAAAGAAGAAATGTTGATTTAACAGTATGTTTAGGAGACCTTGTAGGCTATGGAACTCATCCAAACGAAGTAATTGAACTTATCAGAAGGAAAAATATACTAGCTATAATGGGTAACTATGATGATGCAGTTGGATTTGAAAGAATGGTTTGTGGATGTGATTACCCAGATCCTAAGGATGCTGAAAATGCTGGAATATCACTTGGCTGGACAGTAGAAAACACAACTGAGGAAAATAAGAGATTTTTAAGAGAGCTTCCAAAGGAGGCAGTACTTAGCATTGGAGATAGAAGGTTTATATTTGTTCACGGAAGCCCAAGAAAGATAAATGAATATTTAAAGGAAAATTCAAAGGAAGCAGAAGAGGTTATGGGAGAAATAGGATACGATATTTTAGTTTGTGGACACACACACGTGCCATATTTTAAAAGATATTATAATAAGATGCTTATAAACTCAGGTAGTGTAGGTAAACCTAAAAACGGAAGACCAGATGCAAATTATATTATTATAGATGCAGATGATGAACTTAAGGTTGAAATAATGTATGTACCATACGACTATGAAAGGGCTGCACAGGATATGGAGGAGGCAGGAATGCCAGAGAGCTTCATAAATAATATAAGAACTGGAAGGGCATAAATGCCCTTTTTTACTTATATCTTGCATATATTTGTTTAGAGAATTATAATATTATTAACTACAGAATAAGGGGTGTTAAAGGTGACACAGGAAGAAATGATTGTTAAAATATTTAAGGCATTAGGACATCCAATAAGATATAAAATAGTAAAATCTTTAGCAGATGGGCCAGAATGTGTATGTAAACTTAATGAAAATATAGAGTTTAGTCAATCAAATCTTTCACAGCATTTAAGAATATTAAAGGATGCTGGTGTAGTTAAGGGAGAGAAGGTTGGGCTTAATATTCACTATAGTTTAGCATCTGATGAAATAAAGGAGCTATTGAAAGTTGCTGAAGAGGTTGTTGAAGCAAAATTAAAGCATCTAAAATAAGCTAACAAGAGGTGCCTGTCGCCTTTTGTTAGCTTATTACAAATATTTCTGACAAATCTCACCTTGACATAACGTAATAAAATATATATAATGTAATAGTCAGCACTTGGAGAGATGGCTGAGCTGGTCGAAGGCGCGCGACTGGAAATCGCGTATACGGACAAAACCCGTATCGGGGGTTCGAATCCCCCTCTCTCCGCCATGACCGTGCTAGACGGGGAGGTAGCGGTGCCCTGTAACCTGCAATCCGCTATAGCAGGGTTGAATTCCTTACCTAGGTGTAAGCATGTAGGGACTGACCTGGGTAAGTGGTGTTGAAGATTGGGTCCTGCGCAACGGAAATTCATGAACCCCGCCAGGTCCGGAAGGAAGCAACGGTAAGTGAACACTTTCGTGTGCCGCGGGTAAGCCTGATTGGAGCTTACTGCTCAGGTAACGCTTGTAGGCTTACATCGAAGTAAGGTGCACGGTCTAAAAAAATAGCCTTAAGGGCTTTTTTTTTATACTTTTTTAAATTACTATAATTGGTTATAATTATTTAAGGGGTGATAATATGTACAAAGCCCTTTATAGAGAGTTTAGACCACAAAACTTCAGCCAAGTTGTAGGGCAGGAACATATAGTAAGAACACTTAAAAATCAAATATTGCAAAATAAAATTCCTCACGCATATTTATTCTGTGGAACTCGTGGAACAGGAAAGACGTCAACGGCAAAAATATTATCAAAGGCTGTAAACTGTCTAAATTTAGTTGATGCAGAACCTTGTAATGAATGTGAGATGTGTAGGGAGATAAATGCAGGAACATTAATAGATGTTTTTGAAATAGATGCTGCGTCAAACAACAGAGTTGAAAATGTAAGGGAACTTATAGAGGATGTGAAATATCCACCTCATAGAGCAAGATATAAGGTGTATATAATAGATGAGGTTCATATGCTCTCACAAAGTGCCTTTAATGCCCTTTTAAAGACTTTAGAAGAACCACCAAAGCACGTTATTTTTATACTTGCAACAACAGACCCACAAAAGGTACCCCCTACTATACTTTCAAGATGTCAAAGGTTTGACTTCAAGAGAATTACAACAAAGGATATGGTATCAAGATTGAGGAACGTTGTTCGTCAGGTAGGAGCACTTTGTGATGATGATACGCTTGAACTTATATCTCGTGTTTCAGATGGTGCAATGCGTGATGCACTTTCAATTTTAGATCAGGCAATTGCAATGTCTGATGGTAAAGTTGAATACCAAAGAGTTTCTGAAATGCTTGGACTTACATCTAATGAACATATTTTTAATCTTGTGGATTTTATGATTGATAGGAACATAGAGGGGGCAATAAGGACGATTGACGAGGTTATATTAAGTGGTAAGGATGTAGTTCAGTTTATTAAAGATATGACAAGGCATTTTAGAAACCTACTGCTTGCTAAGGTTAGTAAAAATCCTGAAGAAATACTTGATTTAAGCAAGGATACAATAAACAGATTGGTTGAACAGTCGAGGAAGCTAAGAAGTGAGGAAATAATGAGGGCTGTTAATCTATTTGTTGAGGCAGAAAATTCAACAAAGATTACAAATCAATGGAGAATACTCCTTGAGATGACTGTAATTAGATATTGTAAAAGGGAGTATGATATTTCTGTTGAAACTATTATGTCAAGGCTAAATACTTTAGAGGAAAGAATAAGGGAAGGAAACTTTATCGTACAAAGCACAGAACCAAAGATACAAACACCAAAACAAAAGCCCAATGTAGCAAAAAAGGTAGAAGAGCAACCAATCAAAAAGGAAATGGCTTTATCAGAACTTCCTGTACTTGATGTATCTATAAATGAAGTTAGAGCAAGCTGGCACGATGTATTAAACTTACTTAAGGCAAATAAAAAGATGATAATATATGCATATCTTGAGCCTGGGGATGTTGTAGAAACGAAGGGCAATAAGATAGTTGTAGGATTTGATAAAAAGTATTCCTTTAGCAAGGATAACCTTGAAAAGGCAGAAAATAAAAAGGTAGTTGAAGAATATTTCTCAAAGGTTTTAAAGAAGGATGTTAAATTTGAATTTAGAATATTAGGAGACCCTATGGAGGATGAAATAGACAGGGTAAAGAGTGTTTTAGGTGAGGATTTAGTTGAAATAGTAGAGTAGTTTGTGATTGAATTTACAGAAACTAACTGGTACAATAAGAAGGTAAAATGAATATAATAAAATGATAGTGAATTAAGGGAGGTTTTTATATGTTTAAAGGTGGAATGCCCCCAATGGGTGGAAATATGAACAATTTACTAAAGCAGGCACAAAAGCTTCAAAAGCAAATAGAAGAAATGAGAGCAAAGCTTGAGCAAGAAACTGTTGAAGCAACTGTTGGTGGCGGAAAGGTTAAGGCAGTTGCAAACGGAAAGAAGGAAATAGTTGATATCGTTATTGATAGAGAAGTTGTTGACCCAGATGATGTTGAAATGCTACAAGACCTTGTTTTAGCAGCAGTAAATGAAGCTTTAAAGAAGGCAGAAGAAATGATGGCAAATGAAATGGGTAAACTTACAGGTGGGCTAAATATGCCTGGTCTTTTCTAAGGAGTGAGTTAGTTGTTTTATCCTATTAAGGTTGCAAAATTAATTGAAGAACTTTCAAAGCTTCCGGGTGTTGGAAACAAAACAGCCCAGAGGCTTGCTTTTTATATTATAAATATGGATAAAAGAGATGTGGAATCTCTTGCTGATGCGATAATTGAAGCAAAGGAAACGATTAAATATTGTTCTGTTTGTGGCAATTTAACTGATACAGACCCTTGCGTAATTTGTTCAAACACAGCAAGGGATAGAAGTACGATTTGTGTAGTTCAGGAGCCTAAGGATGTTATTGCAATGGAGAGAACAAAGGAATACAAAGGTTTATACCACGTTCTTCACGGAGCAATTTCTCCAATGCTTGGTATTGGACCCGATGACATAAAAATAAAAGAACTTTTGTCAAGAATGAATGAAGAAGTAAAAGAGGTTATCATTGCAACGAACCCAAATGTTGAGGGAGAGGCTACAGCTATGTATATAGCAAGGCTTATAAAACCTCTTGGTATAAAGGTTTCAAGAATAGCCCACGGAATTCCTGTAGGCGGGGACATAGAATATGCAGATGAGGTAACGCTTCTTAAAGCCCTTGAAGGCAGAAGAGAAATATAAGTGCCACCCAAGTTGTTGTCTCCCTCAAAAAAACTCCTTCAATTCCAATTAAACTCCTTCAAAAGAAAATAAACTTGTTCAAAAAAAGGAAGAGTAAATTAAGGCTCTTCCTTTTATTTTTGAAAAAGGATTTTAGGATTTAGTAGGATAGGGCATTAGGGTATGGGAATTAGGGAGATAGTGATTTAGGATTTTAGGAATAAATAAGTGGGGGATAATAGGGAATGAAATTTTGGGGTTTGAATAGATAGAGTTGATAGAAAGTAAGTAAAATAGAGAGTTTTAAGAGATTAATTAAATAGAGATAATAAGTATTTGTAAGATTATAATAAAAGGTGAAAAGCAAGAATTATAAATGATTAATATAAGGGAAATTATATACCCCCTAATTTTCTAAAATCCTATTCCTCTATTCTTCCTAAAAAACTAAAATCCTACCCCCCTAAAATCCTAATTTTTGAACAACTTTATTTTCCTTTTCGACAAATGAAAATGGAAATTTAAGGATAAAAATTGGAAATTTTTTTGAGAATTTTGAAGGACTTTTTTTGATGGTATTAAATGGGATGTAGATTTTTCAAGGGTTTTAAGGGAGCGGTTTTGAAGGAGTTTTTTTGACGGAAACAAGTGAAATGTGACATTTTTCAAAATTTACAATCATTTCACTTGGGTGTATTTTTAATAAAAAGAATAGGGGGATTATTATGGATTATCTTATAAGGCCAATAAGACTTGAAGATGCTGAGGCTATAAACGAAATGAGAAGAATGGATGGGGTTAGGGAAACAATTTTGGGAATCAAAAGTGAAAGAATAAATAAAACAGAGGATTTTATTAAAGGATTAGGAGCTAATGATCATATACTTGTTGCAGAGGTTAATAATGTTGAGAGGAAGGTTGTTGGAGTTGTTGGACTCCATATAAATACAAGTCTTAGGGCAAGACACTGTGCAAGTGTTTGGATTATGGTACATAAAGACTATCAAGGTATGGGGATAGGGAAAGCCCTGCTTAAAGAAGTGTTAGACCTTGCTGATAACTGGCTAAAGCTTGTAAGAGTTGAGCTTTCCGTTTTTGTGGATAATGAAAGGGCGATAAATCTCTATAAGTCCTTAGGATTCCAAATAGAGGGAACAAAAAAATATGCAGCCATAAAAAATGGAGAATATGCAGATGAATTTATAATGGCAAGATATAAAATTTAATTGTAATTTTAAAAAGTATGAGGAAGGTTTTTTACCTTCCTCATTAATTTTGTTGGTTGCAGTTGTTATATCTATATTTTCAAAAAATGCTATTTCCAAGTTTGAACTATTATACTTGAGACTGCGACTGAAAACCAAACAATTAGACCAAATAAGAGAGGTTTTATGCCTGTTTGAAGTATCTTTTTAAAGTCTGTTGAAAGTCCTATAGCAGAAAGTGCCATAACAATCATAAATTTACCTATTGTGTTTATATATGAAATAATTTCTTTTGGGAATAACCCAATTGTATTTAAAATAGAAGCTATTAAAAACCAAATGATAAACCAAGGAAATATTTTCTTAAAGCTATAATTTACCCCCAGATTTTGTTTTGATTCTTTTTTCTTTTGTATTGAAGTTATAATTGCAAAAACTAAAGAAATAGGGATAATCATAGTTGTTCTTGTTAATTTAACAATAGTAGCATAGGCACCTGCAGCATTGCTGTATATGTATCCTGCTGCTACAACAGATGATGTATCGTTTATTGCAGTTCCTGCCCAAAGTCCAAATTGCTTATCATTAAATCCAATTATGTGACCAAGTGAAGGGAAAATAAGAACAGCTATAACATTAAATAAAAATATTGTAGATATTGAATATGCAACCTCCATTTCATCTGCTTCAATTATTGGAGATATTGCAGCGATTGCAGAACCACCACATATTGCTGTTCCAACGCCTATAAGTGATTTTAATTTATATGGTATATCAAGAAGTTTTCCAAAGACAAATGCGGTAATAAAGGCAACTGAAAGAGTAATAAAAGTAACTGATAATGATTCAATACCCGTTTCATAAATTTGTTTAATGTTTAAACCTGCACCAAGTACAATGATTGCCCATTGGAGAATTTTTTTAGAAGTAAATTTTATACCTTCTTGAGAGTTTTTTGGTTTTCCTATTGTATTATTAATAAGAATTCCTAAAATAATTCCAAACACAGGCCCACCTATTATAGGAAACATTTTACCAAGTTTGTAGGCTATGATAGACAAAATAAGAGATAGAAGAATTCCTTGATAATTTTTTCTAATCCATTCCATAATGTCATCTCCTTTTGCAAAAGTTTTAACAAATATAATATTAAAGCCACACATATGTATAAACAATAAAAGATTTATTATAAAACTATAACAATATGTTATAATAATTATGTATTTTTATGATAAATGTGTGGGGATGGTAGGTTTGATGGATGTAAAATTAGTTTCGTTTATTGCCCTTGCAAAATTTAAAAACTATACAAATGCAGCTGAATATCTTAATTTATCTCAGCCTGCTGTATCTAATCATATTAAGTTGCTTGAGGAATATTATGGTACTAAACTTTTTAAGAAAGTAGGAAGAAATATAGAATTAACTGAAGAAGGGAAAATATTATTTAAATATGCACAGGATATAGACGTTTTATATAGAAAAGCATTAGATGAGATTAAAAATAAATCGGGAATACATAGAACATATAAAGTAGGGGCAAGTATGACAATTGGGGGGTATGTGTTGCCTAAAATATTAGCAAAGCATCAAAAACAAAATCCCAATATTAGAATTTTACTTGAGGTATATAATACAGAAGATATAGAAGATAAATTGTTAAAGAGGAAATTAGATTTTGCTGTTGTTGAGGGGCCTTTTGATAAGCAAAAATTTTGTTATAGCAAATTTAAAGATGATGAGCTGATATTAGCTGTTTCTCCAGAACATTATTTTGCAAATAAAAAAGAGGTAGATATAAAAGATATTATAAAGGGCAATTTAATATTAAGAGAAAATGGTTCTGGTACAAGAAAGATATTTGAACAAATTGTTTTAGGAACAGGGTATGATATTAAAGATATAAATATTCATATGGAGATAGGTAATATCAATGCAATAATATCATTGGTTGAGGCTAACTTAGGTTATACAATAATATCGCGAGAGGCTATAAAAAAAGAGCTTAAGATTGGAACTTTAAAAGAGGTTCCAATTAAAGATATACGTATATATAGGGAGTTTAACTTTATATATTTAGATGAGGCTAAGGATAGTTTTGTATTTGATTTTATGGATTTTTGTATAAAAAATGTATGAGGAAGGTTTAAAACCTTCCTTCAGGCTGTTGAAAAAGTTATATATTGATTAGCCCCATGAAGGATTTCTTGGGCATTCGTTCATTTCGCTAATCAATTCTAAGCTTTTCTTTGTTTGAAAAAGTCCTACCCTCGCGATGCCATCGTCCTGATGGCCGCTCGGCTCGGCACGTCCTGTGCCGAATTACGGACTTTTCCAAAGTCGAAAAGCTAAGAATTGCTAAAGCTCATGAAAGAGCCCATTGAAATCCATTCATTGGGCTTTTTCAAAATTTAGCTAACAATTAGGTTTGTCAACAATCTGAATAAGGTTTAAACCTTACTTACTCATCCTGTAGTAAAGTTTTTATAATGTTTACTGCTGTATCTTCATCTCCCATTTTAAACCATATATAGTATTTACACATTTTACATTGAGGTTGATTTTTGCCCTTGCAGGTGTTTTTAATTAATTCTATTGCCTCAAAGCATTTAGGTTTATCATTCATAAATATTACCCCCATAAACTTATATTTACATTAATGTTATCGTATTATTTTGGATAAACTATATCTTCTCTTCAGGATTTGTAATAATAAATTTGTGGGGTAATATTGTGTTTTGCTAAGGTATCTTAGGGCTTTAAAGTTATTTCATATAAATAGGCTTTATTGGCACTAACTTTTAAATTTACAATACCATCTTTACATATATAAGCATTTTTTTCATTAAATACTTCATTTATACTACTCTTATCAGTTACTCCAATAAGTCTTCCGTTTATAGAAACCTCTTTATCTGCATTCTCCATTGATACAACAGTTATAAATGCCTTTTCGTTATTAAATCTTGCAAAGGCAATAATTGAACCTTCTGCATAAAGAATTTTAAACCCGCCGTTTTTTAAGACATCTTCTTTTGTTCTAAGGTGAGCTAATTTTTTATATAGGTTGTAGTGATTTTTATTCCACTTGTCTTCTTCCCAAGGTATACAGTATCTACAGCCTTCACCATAACGCAGATCTCCTTCAATTGCAACCTCATCACCATAATAGATAGATGGAACTCCAGGGAAAGTAAATAACATAACAACAGCACAACGGTAAGTTTCAAAATCTATATGTGGCATTATATGAAGTCTATGTACATCGTGGCTGTCTAATAGGTTAAACTGATTCATCTTAACTTGATATGGAAGTTGTGCAAGATGCTGACTAAGTTGCTTTGCAAGTTTCACAGCGTCTTTGTGTTTGCTTTTTAAAGGTATATGGGTTCTTGTTAGATAAACATCTATATCACCAATAAAATCTCTAACAGGTCTTTGAAATCCATAATAATTCATAGCAGCATCCCATTTATCTCCCTGAAGATACTTTGAAGTATCTGCCCAATGTTCTGCCAATAGATACATATCTGATTTTGTTTCCTTTAAATGTTGTCTTAGTTCAATCCAAACTTCATTAGATACATCTATTTCATCTTTTCTTGCCATATTATTTGCAACATCAAGTCTCCAACCATCTATATTGTATGGAGGTTTTAACCAAGTTTGAAGAACAGAATTAGGACTTCTATATATAATGTCCCTTAATTTCTGAGAACGGTAGTCTAAACTTGGGAGAGTGTCTACCCCCATCCACCTAAAATATTCTCCATTTTCATCAAAATAATAGTATTCTCTTTCTTCAGCGTTCTTATCATTATATGCACCAGTTGATTTATCAAAAAATCCTTCTTTATTAAACCATCTATGTCCTGAACCTGTATGATTTACAGATATATCAAGTATAATTTTCATATCGTTTTTATGAAGTTCATCAACTAATTCCTTTAGTGCTTCATTTCCACCAAAGTGCGGGTCGACTTGAAAATAATCTATACAGTCGTATTTATGGTGAGAAGGTGCCCAAAATATTGGATTAATGTAAACTGCATTGACACCCAACTCCTTTAAATAAGGAATTTTTTGTTTTATTCCTTCTAAATCGCCACCATAAAAATCTAAACAGTGTCCTTCGCTATATTCTACAGGTTTTTTGCCCCAAGGTTGTTTTGAAGTAGGATGCCCATCTAAAAAATATTCTTCATCCTGTACATCATTATCTGGATTTCCGTTATAAAATCGGTCAGGGAATATTTGATAAAAAACACAATCTCTTACCCATTCAGGGTTCTCATAATCTGCAATTATCTTAAAATCATAGTGTTCGTTTGGGTCGTAGTTTGTAACCTCAAGTTGATTATAATAATACACATCATCCTCAGTTGCAATCATAAAACGGTAATTAATTGATTTTTCACTTATTTTTAAATCTGTACTGTAGTAGGCAAATATATCATCTTCCCCTTCTCTTTTCATTTCTATCATATGATGTTCCCCATTTGGGAGGTATCTTAAAAATACAGCTTTAATAGGTGCATCCTTAAAAACTCTAAGGCTAACTTTAATTGTTTCGCCTAATCTTGGATTAGGATTGCTTAAAAAATTCCTTGAACCATCAGAATAGATACTTTGCTTCCAATCCATCTTTTTCTCTCCTTTTTATTATACTTAAACGTTTAAGAAAATTATATCATAAAAGCATATTGTATGTAAGGTAAAAGTATAACAATACAATAATAAATTCTATATTGTTGTTCTTATAATGAAAAATAAAAAGTATATTACATAATGTTGCTGAAGAGGAAATAATGAGATGTGGAATAAGTAAGTTTTAAGGCTGTATATGTTTTTTAGTACAATATTATCCTTATACTACATAAAAATAATTTTATACCTTAGTTTCTTTTTTTGTATAAACTCTCCTTAACTTGTCAATAATGTAGATGTAAAATGCGGAGGAGGGGTTAAAATGGATGGACATGTTTCAACCATTGATTTATTAGAAAAAGCAATAAGAGTTATAAGTTCTCCAAAGGTTCAAGAAAATAAGGAATTATTGGAGGTAAAAAGTGAAATAGAAAGGGTTCTTTCGGAAATAAAAAGTGCACAGGAAACATTTATGTATTCAACTGACCCAGATATGATAGATTATGCAATATATAAAGAAAAGGCTGAGTTTGCAAGATTAAGTTATCTATTTAAAGTGGCAAAAAGAATTAATAATATAGTTAACTATTAAGGCATATAAATATAACAAACAATCTTCATAGGGGGAGTTATATGCCTTTACAAATTGATATTAATGTTATTGTGTTTGTATTGGTTATATTGCTATTGTTTTTGTTTGTTATGGCATTGAAGGAAAAATCATTAATAGTTATTAAATTTATTTTAAAAACAGCAATAGGTGCTCTCATAATTTTTGCAGCAAATATAATAGGACAAAAATTTAACATAACAATTCCTCTCAATATATTTACTGCCTTTTGTGCTGGAGTGCTTGGAATACCAGGAATAGGGCTTATAGTTCTTTTAGAATGGACTATCTTTTAATAAGGCTCTTTGTCAATTGTTGGGGCGGGTATTCAATTAGAATGCCTGTCCTTTCTTGTTTGAGAGTGATTTTATAAAGATAGGTTGGATGGGG
>NZ_FQVG01000019.1 GCF_900129265.1 Caloramator proteoclasticus DSM 10124
AATGAAAATAGCCTCAAGAATAGTAAGAAGTAGTCGCTACATAATATTTAAGCTTTGCAGTAGCTACGCATATAAAAATGATTTTTATGAGATTGTAGCAAATATTCACAAGTTAGAATGAAATTCTTTTATTATTGTTCTTTGATAAGTTCAAAAAGTAAAATTTTATACTATAGGTGAAATCTATTCTTCTTTAATGTAAATATCTGTAATTTATGAAAATTTTATTCATATAACAATTATACTAAGATTTCTTATAAATATTTTTCAGTTTAATTTTTGGTTGGTGAATAATTCAGGTTAAATATACATACCTTAACTTAAATTTTTATATTTCATACATTAACTTATGTTAAAAAAGTACCTCAAAACTATTAAATGTTTTGAGGCACTTTTACTATATAACTACCTTATTTACATACTCTGAAGTCATCGCCTTTAAAAGGCTACCATAATCCAATTTAAATTCCACAACATCTCCAACTTTATAGTTTATATTACTCCTTGTTACATCAAGAATTGTATGGTCAGAGCTTGCACCTAAGATATCTATATTTTTATCAAGTGGAGTCAGCCCCTCAGGATTTATATCCTGCCTTCCTATTGCAACTATAGCTCTTTTTATTATTCCCCTATCTTCATAGTGGGGTTTATTTCCAAAAGCATCCATACCTATATTACCAATAGGAACTGAGGGCTTCTTTTTTATCTCTACTATTTCAGCCTTTAAAATAAATGTATCGTCAGAAAGGGAATCTATTTTCTTCCCAAAGGCAGTTTCTCTCCCAAGTATTGCAACCTCTCCGAGTCTAAGGTTGTTTATTCCGTTTGGCAATCTACCATCCTCTAATAGATAATAACTACTTGAATTACCACCTGATATATACTCGATATCCAGTGAGTACTTATTTGCCATATCCTGTGCAATACTTGTTAATCTCCCTAAATTATTTTCATCTGGTATAACTCCACCATAGCAAGTTAAGTTTGTACCAAATCCTTTTATTTCAACTCCATCTACCTTTAATACTTCTTTAATAAAATCATCAATATCGTCAGGCCAAACACCTTCCCTTAAATCCCCCATATCCAACATTATTATTACTCTATGCCTTTTCCCAATTTTTTTTGCCTTCTCTCCTAAAGCACGAATTGTATCTATTTCTGAATTCAAGCTATAATCTGACCATAAAACAACGTCCTCTGCCTCATCAATCATAGGAATTCTTAAAAGAATTTTTTTTACCCTAATATCCTTCATTTTTTTTAAGTTTTGTATTCTTGAATCTGCCAAACCATCAATTCCACAGTCAACTAAATGTGAAACAATATCTGGATATGCACAAAAACTTTTAGTTACTATCCAAACCTTAACTCCTCTATTTGTACATCTATCAACTAAATACTTTATATTTTGTTTGTATTTATTAATATCTATAACTATCTGTGGATACAAAGTACCACCCCTAAATCCCCAAGCTCTTTTTTAAAATTTTAAGTGCCGCCTTTTCATATTTTTTTGAAAGTACTCCTAATGATGCCATAATATAATAATTATCGACTAAAATCTCAACGCTATCCTTAGGATAAAGGAACATTCCTCCCGTATTATCTTGAGGTATCTTTTTCATTATATCAACCCTATTGGGCAGCCTTGTTAAGGCTCCTCCTGTTCCTATTATCCACTTAACATTTGTTAAATCCTTTCCTTCTGCAATTGTTTTCTTGCCACTTGGACCATAAATATATCTTATCGAACCCACGTGCCTTCTTACAGCTGTAAGTACTGCCTCCTGCGTCATATATTCAACAAACTCAATTTCTCTTTCTGTTTTAGGTATTGGTTTTCTATTATTTATAAGCTCCTCTGCATCCCAAAATTTCTTTTTTAAATTCTCAAGCCCTATTCTTTCTACTATGTGTGGAAGATTTACATATACTCCCAAATCTCCTTCAACAGTCCTTTTAGCAAAGGGTTCTGGGCTAATCATTATTCTTTGGATTTCATCACTTCCCTGCGTTACAGAATGTACATCTGTAGTTGCTCCACCAACATCAAGAACCATCAAATCTCCTATCTCCCTTTGCAGGAGAATTGCACACTCCATAACAGCTCCGGGTGTTGGAATAATTGGTCCATTGACCATCTGCCTAACCTTTTGCATTCCAGGTGCACCTGTTATATGTTCCTCAAATACACTTTGTATAACTCTTCTTGTAGGTTCAACATTTAGCTCATCTATCCTTGGATATACATTTTCTACAATATATAGTTTTTGTTCATATTCTTCAAAAATCAATTTAACATCCTCGTGATTTTCAATATTCCCTGCATATATAACAGGAATATCCAATTTTAGTTTTGCTATCTCCTCTGCATTGTAAAGGGCTGTATCTCTTTCTCCATAATCAAGTCCACCTGCAACAAGTATTATATTAGGTTTTATCTCCTTTATTTTATTTAAATCACTTCTTCTTAGTTTACCAGCTGTAACCAACTTAATGATAGCACCAGCCCCAAGGGCAGCCTCTCTTGCTGCCCTTGCAGTCATATCAAAAACAAGGCCGTGCACAGTCATTCTAAGTCCACCTGCTGCACTACTTGTTGCCAAAAAATCATCATATTCAATATTATTTACTCCAATATTCTTCTTTAAATCATCTAATGCCATATTAAGTCCGATAGTAACATCTCCATCTAATACCGTAGTTGGTCCCTGTCCCTGTCCTATAAATTCAGAATTTTTTAAGTCAAAGGCATTTATAACCGTTGTAGTACTGCCTATTTCAGCAACTAAAACATTAACCTTCATAATTCTCCATTTCCCTTCTTCTCTTTACTAAGAATGAAGCAACGTCATTACCCTTTGTTCCTCGACCAAATCCTGCATCCATACCTGCTGATTTTGCTATTTCATCAGTTACTTGAGTTCCTCCTGCACAAACAATTAGTTTATCTCTTACACCCTTTTCTATACAGAGCTCATGTATTTTTTTCATATTCTTTATATGAACATCATTATGGGTAATTATTGTACTTGCAAGAATTGCATCTGCGTTGAATTCTATTGCTGCATCCACAAGTTTTTCAACTGGACAAGAAGTTCCAAGATATAGACACTCTATCCCATACTTTTCAATTCCGCCGTGCTTTATATCTATAACTTCTCTTAATCCTACAGAATGTTCATCCTCACCAACTGTTGCTGCAACTACCTTCATTGGTTTTCTTTCTATGTCCTTTCTTATTTCTTCATCGGATAATACCTCAGGTTTTTTTGGAATTTCAAGTTTTGATACATCTATAGTAAATGGTACCCTTCCTTTTATTTCAACAAGTGTTCCCTCTGCTGGCTGCATTACTTGTTTATGAATTACAACTACATCCTCAAGCCCCATCTTCTTTCCTATTTCCATTGCTGCAAATTCTGCAACCCTCTCTTCAACAGGTAAGAAAATAGTAGTTGCTACTATACCATCTCCACACCACTCAACCTCTGGTTTAATTTCTGTTGAATGTCTTAGGTTTTCAGTCTCCTTTAATCTTCTATTTACATTATCATTTTCATCCAATTCATCAATAAATACTATCTTTTCAGGTTTACAGAAGGTACATCCATCTATTAAATCACACGCCTTTTCAATTCCCTCTGGGAGATTATTATAACCAAAGTGCTCACAAACAGGTGCCATATAGTCCTTGTCCCTTTCTACTACAGTACCAACGCCTATTCCACCATTTATCTGTCTTGCAATACCATCACCGTTTCTTTCTGGATACATACCAGAATCAACAAAGAATCCCATTTCAACAGCCTTAAAGTATCCACCAACCTCAAGTATTTCCTCCATAAATAGAACTGCTCTCTCTTTTAATTCTCTTACCTTATCTACTAAATATCCGTCCTTCTTAAGTTCTACCATTTCAAGTAGTCCATCCATACCAATCAAGGCTTGCTTTGCTGTGTTTATGGCGTGTATATTGTTGTAGTGCCAAGGAACATTTCTTCCTTCATCTGGTGTAATTGTAGATTGTATATCTGCTCTTGTTAGTCTTGAAATTAGTAGGTTTAATACGTGGGTTACAGTAGCTTCTCTTGTACAGCTTTCCATATATTTTGTATTCATCTGTGCCCTCATCTTATAATCTTTAAATAGCTGTCTTAGTGCCACTGCATAAGGAAGGTCAATTCTTAAACAAGGTGCTGGTGGTGCTGTTGGAGGAACTGTTGATAATGCTATGTTTTGTGGTTTCATTCCAACCATTTTTGAGTATGCACAGTTTATTGCGTGTTGTACCATAAGTTCTGGCATAACCTTATAGCCCTTCATAGCTGTTGCATTTGCATTGTGAGCACCATCTATCTGCACCATATCTGCAAAGGCCATTATCTTCTTTGCAACCGCTGCATCAACAAATGACCTTACCATATTTATATTTCTATAAAGAACATTATATTGTGGGTCTTGATGTGCACCATTTACTCCCTCTTCTGCAAACATAACTGCTATATCTGGCCCTGCAACACCTGATACATAGGAATGAAAATTTATTGGTCTTCCTACTTCTTCTTCAATTATATCAAGTGCTTTTCTTGTAGCTCTAACTTGTTTTCTTGATATAGGAACTCCTCCTACACCTTCTGGAGTCCCTTCAATAAGTCCATCATAATGGCTTTGTCCAGCTGTCCTTATTACCATTATATGGTCTGCTCCGTGCCAAGCAGCCATTCTCATTCTTCTAATATCATCCTCAAATCTACCTGATGCAATTTCAGTTGTAATTACACAGTCTGGCTGAGGGTCTATATAACCAAAGCTTTTTGCTGCTGGAAGTGGGCAACTATTTTTCAAAGGTTTTGATGCTTGATGATATTCAAATTCTCCATATACTTGATTACCCTGCTCTTCCCTCCAATGCCATCCCCTTCTCTTTGGTCTATAATTTTCAAGATCCTTTAATATTTCCTCTATGTTCAACTTTTCGTTTTTCTCCAACATACTATACCCCCCTTAAAATAGTGCTGGTACTTCATCCCAGGCTTTTCCTTCAACAAGTAATAAACCTGCTTCTCTTATTGGTATATTTTTCTTTTTAGCTAACCTATAAACTACATTTCCTGCACCCTTTCCAAGTAGTCCTAAATTTTGTACCCCTTCAACAATTGCCTTTGCCTCTATACTTGAAAATCCCATTCTTAAAAGAACTGACCTTTCAACAGCCGGCGAAGTGTGGGTATATGCAATTTCCACAAGTGGTTTTACTATCTCCTCTGCAAGCTGCCAAAATCTTTTTTCTAATTCTTCATCTGTTAAATTTTTAAGATGCTGTCTTCTAATTTCAAAATCATCAGGCCTCTTAACTGCCATTTTAACCCCTCCTTATTAAACAACCTTTACATTAATTTCAGTAAGTATCTTTTTTACTTCTTCTATTGAAAGTTTTGTATCCTCTGCTAAAAATTCCGCATCCTTTATACCTATTTCATCAACTTTATAGTTATCAATACAGTTTTTTATATACGATTTTTTTAGTTTATTTAAATCTACATCTCTTGTCTTTATTAAGCTTGGATTCTCTGGAAGAATTATACTTTCTCCTGCTCTTTCTTCTTCTGGATCGCCAAATCTAATATCTATTCCATTTTCCCTTGCAAAGGATAGCTGTGCCATATGATGCTTTCCAGCTCCTGTATATTCAGTCTCTTGAACTACTATTATTTGATCTTCATCCATCTCCTGTGCTATATAAAAGGCTGCAGTAAGAGATGTATTTCCTGCTGGGCCTCTTTCCAATCCCTCAAGTTGTGCTAAAGCTTCCGTCATATAAAATACTTCACCCTGTTTTATAGTTACATACCTATCTAAGTATCTCAAAGGTCGTGCTGCACTTCTTGGAACATCTGATCTATCTGGCCAAGTTGCAAAGGGAATCCCAAAACCAGTATGTCCTGTTGTGAAGGATTTTCTATTAAAGTCCCTATCTGATGCCATATGAAGCCCTGTTAAATCAACGCTTGCACCAACTACTTTAGTGTTAAGTGCACCAGCCTTTATAAGTCCCCTTGCTGTCCCTGTAACATTTCCTCCACCTGCGTGAGTTATAACTACAGCATCAGGATCTTTGCCAAGCTGTTCTCTACACTGAATAGCAACTTCATAGCCTAATGTTTCAACTCCTGCTATTCCATATGGAGAATATAGTGAAGCATTAAAGTATCCTGTCTCTTCAAGAATTCTTAAAAATGTATAAAATAGTTCCGGTCCTACTGTAAGCTGAACAACTTCTGCTCCATAACATTCGCATTTTCTCTGTTTTTCTAATATCTCAGGCTGTCCAACTTTTCTTGAATCATAGCACTCCTGAACTATAATACAATTTAAATTTCTCATCGCTGCCTGTGAAGCTACTGCAGCACCATAGTTTCCACTTGTTGCTGCAACTACACCCTTATATCCTAATTTTTTAGCGTGGTATACTGAAATTGCGGCACGTCTATCTTTAAAACTTCCTGACGGATTGCAGGCTTCATCCTTTATAAATATCCTTGCTCCCTTACCCTTTGGAGAAATTTTTCTCACAAGAGCTGTTAAATTTTTAAGTTCAATAAGGGGTGTATTTCCTACTCCAGCATCCCTTTGTATGTTCTGTACCTCTTGTAGTGTATAGCCTGTTTCCCTCATCATCCTTTCATAGTCAAACCCAATTCTTGATGTTTGAAATTTTGAATAATCAATACCAACAGCCATCTTCATTATTTCATTTTTTCTGGCCATAACGGCATTATAACTATAATCTGCCACATCCTTCACCGTCCTTTAAAATTTTTCTTAAATCTTGCCCTATCTTTAAAATTTCAGGAACAAAATTACCGAAATCGTGTTTATAGCTTGGATTAACTTCAACTAAAGTTCCTTTAACTTGTCTGTTAGTTAAAGTAGTAATATAAACTTCATCTCCAATCATTGCATCACTATTTAAATACCCCTTTACCCACATTTCAAGTGGAACATTTTTTGTTTCATCGGGTAGATTTGAAGCTCTTTCTTCAGGCCTTAACACTATTTGATGTATCTGTACATAAGTTCCCTTCTTTATAACTTCCAAAGTTCTCACCTCTATTTAGTAAGATGCATTCTAAAATCGTTCATTATAGCGTGTGGTATTGGTAAATCCTTCATAGTAACAAGTCCTGGTTTTGCATTTAAAACGTGGGGTATCATATTAACTGCTGTTGCAATTGTTCCTATTCCTCCAGGAACCTCCGGCTTTATACATAAACTTATATTTGGATCTCCTTCAATCCATATATAATCACCAGTTTCTATATTTTCAATTTCTGGATGTATTTGTTGTGGGTGTTCAAGTGCTATTACAACTTCACCATTTTTAAGACCATATCCACAGTGGTTACATCCACATACCATACCAGGTTCAACAACAACATCCTTTGTTTCCCTATGTGTATTTGATATAATTGGTTCCTTTGTCTGCTTTACTTCATCTATTTCAATTCCAAGTGCATCTGCTATCATTGGTATTGATTCTTCAAATCCAACGTGACCGTATACAGAACCATCTTCAATCCCCTTCATAAATTCTTCTACAGTAAGACCAACTCCCTGTTCTCTCATAACTGTTTTCCCAAATGGTGATAAATCATTTATTCTTGCTGCTCTTATTTTCTTTACACTTCTACAAACTGCACTTAAAGTTATTATTAATGTGTCTAATACAAATCCTGGATTTACACCCGTTCCAAGTACAGTTACTCCATTTGCCTTTGCAATTTCATCTATTTCCTTTGATAATTCTGGTTCTGCTATAAAAGGATATGCCATTTCTTCAGCAATTGTTATACAGTTCATTTTATGACTACATATTAATTTAATCTGCTTTTCTACTCCCTTTACAAATGAATCTATAGCAAGTAAAACTATATCTGCCTCTACTTCCCTTAAAATCTTTTCTGGGTCTGAAGATATTGTTATTCCAAGTTTTCTGCCAATTCCAATATGTTCACCTAAATCTTTACCTTCATTTTCCTTTCTATCAATAGCACCAACAACTTCAATTCCTTCTTTGTCTAAAATCATTTTAACCATTCCACTACCCATATTTCCTACGCCCCATTGAATAACCTTAATTTTATCCATATTTAACTCCTCCCCATATAAATTTTTTATAATATACTGCAAATATGATGCCAAATTTGAAGGTAGCTATAATTTAAAATATAATTAATAAAATTATATTTATAACTTAAATGATGTTGGTACGTTTTAATATTCATTATTTTCTGATATTTTAAATTTAACTGCAACATTTTTTGCACCTATTAAACTTTATGATTTTTAAAGTAAAGAAGCTCTATGCAAAATATTTTGCATAGAGCTTGCCGAAAAATTTAAGCTATTTGCTTATACCATATTTATTCAATTTATGCTGAAGAGTTTGCCTCTTTATCTTTAACAAACCTGCTGCTTTTGATATATTGTAGTTTGTTCTTTCAAGAGCCGTAAGTATTATACTTTTCTCTATATCCTCTAAGTAGCCATCTAATGGAACATCAAAATCATACTTTAAGTCGCTTATTTTAGATGTATACCTTTTAAATATTAGTTCCTGAACATTTGGTGCAAAATGTTCTCTTTTTAGTATATGACCAGTAACCATATTCATTGCACCTTCAATGTAGTTTTTCAGCTCCCTCACATTGCCTGGCCAATCATAGCTTAAAAAACCATCGTAGACTTCATCTGAAACTTCCCAAACATCCTTAATAAGTTCTATATTGTATTTTTTTATAAACTCATTTATGAAAATAGGTATATCCTCTTTTCTATCCCTAAGAGGTGGAATATTAATATTTATTACACTTAGTCTATAATAGAGATCTTTTCTTAGATTTCCTTGTAAAATTGAAGTATATGGGTCTTCATTTATTGTTGCAATAATTCTAACATCTATTGGGATGTCCTTAACATCCCCAATTCGTCTAATATATCCCTCCTGCAATACCCTTAAAAGTTTTGCCTGTAGGTTTACTGGCATTGAGTTTATTTCATCTAAAAGAAGTGTACCTCCGTTTGCCTGTTCAAACAAACCTGGTCTATTTATTGCCCCTGTAAAACTCCCCTTTACAGTACCAAATAGTATTCCTTCAAGTAAGCTCTCAGGTAATGCAGCACAGTTTACAGCAATAAATGGTTTCTTGTTTCTTGTGCTCGATGAATGAATACATCGTGCTATTACCTCTTTTCCTGTACCTGTCTCACCTATAATTAATACTGTAGAATTAGTCCTACTTGCTTTCTTAGCCAGTTCAATAATTTTTAAAAAATCAGGGCTTGCACCAACTATATCACTAAATTTAAACTCATCTGAACCATCTTCCCTATTATTAAGTTGTAGAATTCTATCATATAGTTCTTTTATTTTAGTAAAATTTTTAGATATTTCTACTGCCCCTAATATTCTACCATCAAAAAAAATAGGTATAGTTGTGTTAACAGTAGTTATGTTGTTACCTTTTTTGTTAAGGTATGTCTGATATCTATCAAGTACAGGTTCTCCTGATTTTAAGCAGGAGAGTAACGTACTTGTTGTTTCATTAAGGTTTGGAAAAAGGTCACACAAATTTTTACCTACAACCTCATTTGAATTCAACCCCTCTATCTGTTCCATCGCTCTATTGTATATTATTGTATTGCCGTCGCTATCTACAACGTGAATCCCCTCATCGATATTATTTAAAATAATTTCAAGCAATTTATGCTCAAAATCCATAAAAAATCCCCCTATCTAAATAATTAATGGGCTTAATAGCCCATTAATTATTTGTTTGAATATAGTGGAAACTTATCACAAAGAGCCTTAACCCTTTCCTTAGCTGGAGTTAAATTCTTTTCCCTATTATCTATTACCCAAGCAATTATATCTGCAATTGCAATCATTTCTTCTTTTCCAAATCCCCTTGTTGTTACTGCTGGTGTACCTATTCTAATACCACTTGTAACCATAGGACCTTGTGGGTCAAATGGAATTGTATTTTTATTAACTGTTATTCCAACTTCGTCAAGAAGATGCTCTGCCTCTTTACCAGTTATGTTCTTATTTCTTAAATCAATAAGCATAAGATGATTGTCTGTACCGCCTGAAACTAAATTAAATCCTCTATCTAATAGGGCATTAGCAAGATGTTTTGCGTTTTCAACAACCTTCCTTTGATATTCTTTAAACTCATCACTCATTGCTTCTTTAAAGCATACAGCCTTTGCTGCGATAACATGTTCAAGTGGTCCACCTTGAATTCCTGGGAATATTGTTTTATCTATTATCTTTGCATACTCTTCTTTACATAATATTGCACCGCCCCTTGGTCCACGCAATGTTTTATGAGTTGTAGTTGTTACAAAGTCAGCGTATTCAACAGGATTTGGATGAAGTCCTGCTGCAACAAGGCCTGCAATATGTGCCATATCCACCATCATATATGCATCAATCTCATCACATATTTCTCTTATCCTCTTAAAGTCAATAACTCTTGGATATGCACTTGCACCTGCTACAATCATCTTTGGTTTTTCCCTATGTGCAATCTTTCTTAGCTCATCATAGTCTATGTAACCTTCTTCATTTACACCATAGGATATAAAATTAAACAATTTACCTGAAAAATTTACTGGGCTACCGTGGGTTAAATGTCCACCATGTGCTAAATTCATCCCTAAGACTTTATCTCCTATTTCAAGAACAGATAGATATACAGCCATATTTGCCTGAGAGCCAGAGTGTGGCTGAACATTGGCGTGCTCTGCACCAAATAACTTTTTTAATCTTTCCCTTGCTAAATCTTCAACTATATCTACATATTCACATCCACCATAATATCTCTTACCAGGATAGCCCTCTGCATATTTATTTGTCAATTGTGAACCTTGTGCCTCCATAACCGCTTTACTTGTAAAATTCTCTGATGCAATTAGTTCGATTTTATTTTGTTGTCTTTCCATTTCCTTTAATATAGCCTCATATATTTCAGGGTCTACCTTTTTAACTTGCTCTAAACTCATCATACCCTCTCCTTTAAAATATCTTATATAATAAATTATAGAATTATCAGACATTTTTTACAAGCATAAATATATATAAAATATACTATTTACCTTAATATGTAAATTATTTTATAAATTTAACAATTGTTTCTATCAAGTCTTCTATTTCCTGTTCTGAAACAAAATCATCCGATGCCTTTAAAATACATGATTTTGAATAGTTTTCTAAAATTAATGCACCAACTTTACTTATAGCTGCTCTAACAGCTGCAACCTGAACTAAAATATCTCTACAATCCGCATTGTTTTCTACCATCTTTTCAATTCCTTTGACTTGACCTTCAATTCTTCTTAATCTTTTTATTAAATCTTCCTTTGTACAACTCATATTTTTACCCCCTGTTTATTATATCTTTTATAACTTCACCTGCAATTATGAGACCAACAACAGATGGAACAAAGGATATGCTTGCAGGAATTTGTTTTCTCTGTTTTTCTTCTATTTGTTCATTATTGTTTCTTCTGATTGGTGTTTCCCTTGAGTAAACAACCTTTAAATCCTTTACGCCTCTTTTTTTAAGCTCACTTCTCATAACCTTTGCCAGCGGACAAACAGACGTTTTATAAATATCTGAAACTTCAAATTTTGTAGGGTCTAATTTGTTACCTGCTCCCATACTACTAATAATAGGTATGTTTTTTTCTTTACACCTTACAACTAAATCTATTTTTGAGGAAACTGTATCTATAGCATCAATAACATAATCATAATCATCTTTTAGAAGTTCTTCTGCTGTATCTTTATTATAAAAAGTCTTATATGTAATTACTTGGCAGCTTGGATTTATATCTTTAATTCTTTCTGCCATAACCTCAACCTTAGGTCTACCTACAGTTTTTGTAGTAGCGTGGATTTGTCTATTTATATTTGTTATGCATATATCATCCTTGTCAATCAATACCAAACTTCCTACTCCACCTCTTGCTAGAGCCTCTACTGCAAAGGAACCTACCCCTCCTACTCCAAATACTGCAACTTTGCTATTTTTAAGCTTTTCTAATGCTTCACGCCCAATTAAAAGCTCAGTTCTTGAAAATGGTTCTAACATATTTTACCTCCTTAAACGTAAGAAAAAACCCACCGTATCGGTTGATGGATAGATTGAACCTGCTCTCAGCAGGTGGGTGTCCTCCCTAAAGATTCACGCTTCCTACTACAATTGTGTAGGCCTGCAATCCACTTCAGGAGACCGGACTCCCTTTGTATTGATGTTGGCTCAATACTTAATCCATCTTAACGTATACGGCAGGCTATATTCAATTAGGTTAATTGTATTATACTATAGAATATTTTTTTTGTAAACTTCAATAGTACCTCATCGGTATATTTAATATATCACTTTATTTTAAATTCATCAATCCACACTTTTAGGTTTTGTTGCATTTTTATTTTTCGTTTTCTATTATTTGTATGCCCAGCTCATCTAATTGTTTCTTATCAACTACATTTGGTGCATTAGATAATGGGCAAGCAGCATTTTGATTCTTAGGGAATGCAATAACATCCTTAATGTTTTCTGTGCCTGCAAGGAACATAATTAATCTATCAAATCCATACGCTATTCCGCCGTGTGGAGGTGGACCAAATTTAAAGGCTTCAAGTAGGAATCCAAATCTTTCCCACGCATCCTCCATTGTAAATCCTAAGGCTTTAAACATTCTTTCTTGAAGTTTTGTATCGTGAATTCTTATACTTCCTCCACCTATTTCCTCGCCATTTAGTACAATATCATAGGCCTTTGCTCTAACTTTTCCAGGCTCAGTTTCAAGTAACTCTATATCCTCATCCATCGGTGAAGTAAATGGATGGTGTACTGCAACATATCTTCCTTCTTCCTCATCATATTCAAGCAGTGGGAATTCTGTCACCCATAGGAACTTGTATTCTTTATTATCTGGACCTATAAGTCCAAGCTTTCTTGCCAGTTCAAGTCTAAGAGCACCTAAGGATGCAAATACTACCTTTGGTTTATCTGCAACAATTAATATTAAATCTCCATCCTTTGCCTCTGTCTTTTCTATTATTGCATTTAATTCTTCTTCCTTTAAGAATTTTGCTATTTGTGATTTTATTTCGCCATCCTTAAGCGCTATCCAAGCAAGTCCCTTTGCACCATAGGTTTTTACAAAGTCTGTTAATCTATCTATCTCTTTTCTTCCAAAGTCAGCACAGCCTTCTGCATTTATTGCCCTAACGTGACCACCCGATGCAACAGTATCTTTAAATACCTTAAATTCTGAATTCTTAACAATGTCTGTCAAATCCTTTAATTCCATACCAAATCTAATATCAGGTTTGTCTGAACCATATCTTTCCATAGCCTCTTTATATGGCATTCTGATAAATGGTATTTCTACATCTATTCCTTTAACTTCCTTAAAAAGTCTTTGAATAAATTTTTCATTAATTGAAATAACATCATCTACATCAACAAATGACATTTCAATATCAATTTGTGTAAATTCTGGCTGTCTATTGGCTCTTAAGTCTTCATCTCTAAAGCATCTTACAATTTGGAAGTATCTATCATAACCTGATATCATAAGTAGCTGTTTAAATATTTGTGGTGATTGAGGAAGTGCATAGAATTTTCCTGGAAAATTTCTACTTGGTACTAAGTAGTCTCTTGCACCCTCTGGTGTACTCTTTGTTAAATATGGAGTTTCTATCTCTAAGAATCCATTTTCATCGAAGAAATCACGAACTACCTTTGCAGCCTTATGTCTTAACATTAAATTCCTTTGAAGATCAGGTCTTCTTAAATCCAAATATCTGTATTTTAGCCTTATTGCCTCTGATGCATCTAAGTTTTCCTTTATATATATTGGTGGTGTTTCCGATTCAGAAAGAATTTTTAATGCCTCTACCTTTATTTCAACTTTACCAGTTGGCATATTTAGATTTGGTGATTCTCTTAAAACAACTTCCCCTGTTACTGCAAGAACATATTCACTTCTTATTGAATGTGCCTTTTCAAAGGCTTCTTTGTTTATCTCATCTCCAAAAACAACTTGAACAATTCCAGTTCTATCTCTAAGGTCAACAAATATTAGACCTCCTAAATCTCTTCTTCTTTGAACCCAACCCATAACTGTTACTTTGCTGCCTACCTTATCTTCAAAAACTTCTCCACACATACAGGTTCTCTTTAAACCATTTAATGCTTCTGCCATTTTTTACCCTCCTTAATTATAAATTCATTTTAATATCTTCTATAGATGTTTCTTTTTCTTCACCAGTCTCCATATTCTTAATCTTAACTATTCCTTTATCTAACTCATCATCCCCTATTATAATAACGTAATATGCACCTATCTTATTTGCATATTTCATTTGTGCCTTTAGGCTTCTATTCATTAAATCTTTTTCTACACTTATACCTTCTCTTCTTAAATCAAAGGCAATCCTTGATGAAGCCTTCTTTGCCCTTTCTCCTAAACTTGCAATATATATTAGCTTTGGTTTCATATTTGGTATTTCAATTCCCTTAGATTCAAGCATTAGTATTAATCTTTCAATTCCAAGTCCAAATCCAACTGCAGGTGTTTTTGAACCTCCTATCTCTTCTATTAAATTATCATATCTTCCCCCACCACATACAGTACTCTTTGCTCCAATGTCCTCTGAAATTATCTCAAAAACAGTTTTTGTATAATAATCTAATCCTCTAACTATATATGGATCAACTACATAATTTATATCTAATGTATCCAATTCAGACTTTAAATCCTCAAAGTGATTTCTACATTCATCACAAATATAATCAATTACAACAGGTGCACCCTCTGCAATCTTCTTACAAGTATCGTTTTTACAGTCAAGTACCCTTAATGGATTTCTATCATATCTTTCTTTGCAGGTTGGACATAAATCATCAAAATTCTTCTTTAAATACTCCTTAAGTGCATTGTTATAATTTGGTCTACAATTTGGGCATCCTATGTTATTTATATTAACAGTTAAATCCTGTAGACCTAAATTATTAAAGAAGGTAAAGGCAAGAGATATAACTTCTGCATCAGCTGATGCATCACTTGATCCAAATAGCTCAACACCAAACTGATGGTGTTCTCTTAATCTTCCCTTTTGTACCTGTTCATATCTAAATACTGGTGTTATGTAGAAAAGTTTAGTTGGCTGTACCTCTGAATATAAACCATTTTCTAAAAAAGCTCTTGCAGCTGGAGCTGTTCCCTCTGGTTTTAGTGTTATGCTTCTGCCTGCCTTGTCTAAAAATGTATACATTTCCTTTTGAAATATGTCTGTTGTCTCTCCAACTCCTCTTTGAACAAGTTCAGTATGTTCAAAGGTTGGTGTTCTTATTTCTGAAAAACCAAAATAAGAACAAACTTCTCTAACCTTTTGTTCTATATACTGCCACTTATAGACATCCTTTGGTAAAACGTCCCTTGTACCCTTTGGTGCCTTTGTTATTAACATAGTATCCCTCCTCATTAATTATTAACAAAAAAGAAACCGTCCCTAAAGCAAGGGACGGGTATTCTTCCCGCGGTGCCACCCTAATTGGCATAGCCCACTTAAATCTATAACGCCGACTGCGTGTATCCCTACTCAATTCAGGTACAAACTCCAGGGTGTCCTTCATCTCCCTTAACTTTAAAACTGCTCTCAGTCTTAGGCAGCTTCTCCCTGTAAAGTGTTTGGAAACTACTCCTCCCCTTCATAGTATTTAAATATAAATTTTAGCTTTATTATACAAATACAAATATAACCTGTCAAGTAATATATTTTATTTTGTATATATTAAATAGTAACTATCTTTCCTCATCCTCTATTAAGATTCTTTCACTCTCTTCTATAGGCAGTTCCTGAACAGATTTTAGCTTTCTTTCTATATTCTTTGTCTTTTTTGCTGCTGTCTCTATGGTGTTGCTTGCCTCCTGTAATTTCTTTTGTGTTTTCTCAAGTATATCACCAAACTTAGTAAACTCTGTCTTTACAGCACCAAGTAGAGCCCAAACTTCACTTGATCTTTTTTCTATTGCCAGCGTCCTAAATCCCATTTGTAAACTATTTAAAAGAGCCGAAATTGTAGTTGGGCCTGTTACTATAACCTTATATTCCCTCTGTAATGTTTCAATCAAACCTACATCTCTAATAACCTCTGCAAATAAGCTTTCTGTTGGCAAAAACATAATCGCAAAGTCTGTGGTATTAGGAGGATCTATGTATTTTTCAAATATACTCTTTGCCTCCTGTTTTATTCTATTTTCAAGTTGTTTTCTTGCAAACTCTACTCCTTCCTTATTTCCCTCCTCCTGTGCATCAAGAAGCCTTTGATAGTCCTCCTGTGGAAACTTTGCATCTATAGGTAAGTAAACACACCTATTTAAGTCATCTTTACCTGGCAGTTTAACTGCAAATTCTACTCTATCTGAACTACCCTTTTTTGTTGCAACATTTTCTTCATACTGTTCCTTTGTAAGTATTTCTGAAATTATATTTGCCAGTTGAACTTCTCCCCATATTCCTCTAACTTTAACATTGGTAAGAGCTCTCTTTAAATCATTTACACCAGTTGTTAAACTTTGTATTTCTCCAAGTTGCTTATAAAGTGCCTCAAGCCTTTCACTTATATTTTGAAAGGACTGGGATAACCTATTTTCTAATGTAGAATGAAGTTTTTCATCAACTGTTTGCCTCATCTCCTCAAGCTTTTTGTTGTTATCATTTTGAATTTGAGTAAGCTTTTCCTCTACACTTTGCCTTATTTTATCGAGACCATCTTGATTTTTCTTTAGAAAGTCAATAAGTTGGCTGCTTACAACTTCAAGTTGCCTATTTTGCATATTTCCAATGTTTGTTATCTGTGTATTCAAACTATCTGTTAAACTTTTAATGCTTTGTGATAATTCCATTCTATTTTGGCTTGAGTTTTTATTTATTTCTTCTCTATTTCTTCCCATTTCATCCTTTATAATATTATTTATCCTATCCTCTAAAGTTTGTGATAAATTTCTTAAGGGCCTTTCTATATCTAAAGCACCCTTTTGTTTTAAAATTATTATTAATTGTAATATAACTATAGCAATTAATAGGATTAGAATAACTACATCCATATCATCACCCCCAATATAATTATAATTTGGTTGGTTAAATATGTAAACAATAAGATTAATTGAATTAAAATAAGTTATTTCTAATTTTACTTATAAAATTTCATATTGTTGACAAATCCATTTGTAAGCTAAAGTATGAAAAAGCCCCATTAAAGGATTTCGATAGGCTCTTTCATGAGCTTTAGCAATTCCTTGCTTTTCGACTTTGAAAAAGTCCGTAATTCGGCACAGGACGTGCCGAGCCGAGCGGCCATCAGGACGATGGCATCGCGAGGGTAGGACTTTTCAAACAAAGAAAAGCTTAGAATTGATTAGCGAAATGAACGAATGCCCAAGAAATCCTTGTTGGAGCTTTTCACTATATAATTTTTTAACAATCTGTAATTTTACTTACAAAATTATTGTACTTTTTATAAAATAATGTGTTAAAATAAGATTAACATCAAAAAGGAGTGATGCATTTGAATCCAATAGCCTTTTATGTGTTTGGTATAGCAATAAGATGGTATGGAGTTTTAATAGCATCTGGTATGCTTATTGCCTTTATTATTGCAAAAATTAATTCAAAGTATTTAAATGTTGATTATGACAAATTTATCGACTGTGCTTTGATATCGCTACCCTTTGGAATAGTGGGTGCACGTTTATACTATGTAGTATTTAATTATAAACTATATATTAACAATCCAATTGATGTTTTAAATATAAGAGAAGGTGGACTTGCTATCCACGGTGGAATCATATTTGGTATTCTCGCTGCCTACATATATTCTAAAAAAAGAGGTATAAACCTGTTAAACTATCTTGATTTAGCTGCACCATCAATTGTTCTTGCACAGTCAATAGGTAGATGGGGTAACTTTTTTAATCAAGAAGCCCACGGTGGTGAAGTATCGAAGGAATTTATAAGTAAATTCCCTGAGTTCATACAAAGGGGTATGTTTATAGATGGGAAATACTATCATCCAACTTTTCTATATGAATCACTATGGAATCTTTTTATATTTATAATATTGATTATTATAATAAGATACATTATAACAAAGCGTGGAAACATATTCTTTATATATGTTCTTTTATATTCAATAGGCAGGTTTTTTATCGAAGGCTTAAGAACTGATAGTTTAATGATAGGACCATTTAGAACTGCACAAATAGTAAGTATTATAGGAATTTTAATTTCAACTATGTATGTTTTATTAAATAAAGGTAAGGAACTATATTAGGTTCCTTACCTTTACTTATGTAGTATATCATCTATAGCCTCTATTTTTTTATTTATCATCTCATCAATTCTATTTATATACTCCTTAACATCCTTTACATTAGCTACTCTTTCTATTCTATTTTCTTCATCATAAACAAGCTTTGTTATTGCATCTGCACCTAAGGATATAATAGAAATATTCTCTGCAATCATTTGTATGTTGTAAATACATTCCTTGCCTCTCTTGCTGTATCCAACGTTCTCCAATGGACTTACCATATTCTTTTGCCTATACATATAATATGGAATCATCCCCATCTCTCTACAACAATTAGTAGCATAGTTATACATTGAAATTACATTATCTGTTCTATGTTTATAATCCATTTCGTTTAATATTGAGGCTCTTTTTATTGCCATTGTATGTATTGTTATACTCTCTGGAGATAACTTTTTTAGTTCCTCCATTGTTTTATTTATTGAACCTAAATCTTCATCAGGAAGACCTACTATAATATCCATATTAATATTATTAATGCCAATCTCTCGTGCTAAATTGAACTTATCAATTATATCTTTAGTAGAGTGTCTTCTTCCAATTTTAATTAATGTTTCCTCATTCATTGTCTGTGGATTTATACTAATCCTTGTTACACCATACTTCTTAAGTAAAACTAACTTATTTTTATCTATTGAATCTGGTCGTCCTGCTTCAAAGGTAAATTCCCTCAATTGTTGCAGATTTACATAATTTGATAATCTGTCAAGTAATCTATCTATTTGTTCTAAACTTAAGGAGGATGGCGTTCCTCCACCAAAGTATAAAGTATCAACAGTTATACCATTATTTTTAAGATAACTTAAAATTGAATCAAACTCCTTTAAAAGAGAATCAACATAAGCTTCAACCAGTTTTTCATTACCATAAATTGAATTTGAAGCAAAGGAGCAGTAAACGCACCTTGTTGGGCAAAAGGGAATACCAACATATATGCTAACCTGTTTTTTTTCTTTATCTAAAAATTTTGCTTCATTCTCTGCAACCTCTATAGTTAAATTAGCCTTGTCCTCATTTAAAAGGTAATACTGCATTAAATGCTTCTTTATTTCTTCTAAACTGTCTCCTCTCTTTTTTAATTCGTGAACTATCTTTGTTGGTCTTATTCCAACCAATATTCCCCAGGGAATATTTTTATCAAAATATCTACTGAGTGCCTTTAGAGCTGTTCTCTTTAAAGAATTTTTTATTAATTTAATATCACTTCCATCTATATTTTCTTTTTCAATTATTTCTCCTATTTTAAATAAAACCTGCTCTCCATCTAAAATACTTTCTATTTCAAAACCATCTTGGCAAAATTCTATTTCTTCCTTTTCATAAAATAGATTCAATATTTGAAATACTTCATATCTAAAATTATGTCCTATTAATCCTACTCTTACCATCCTATACACCTACAAATACTTTTTAGTCTCCTGCCTTAGCCTTTTTACAAACTTTTCACTAACCTTTAGTTCTTTTGCAATGTCACTATCAGTATAGCCATTTTCCATCATTTCTGAATATCTTTCGTAATCTAATTCATCAAGTGGGTTAACATAGGTTTCTGAATAACCATTTGTTCTTTTCTTTTTCATATTAACCTCTCCTTTTATAAATTCAAATACATTTTTCCCACTTTGATGTCCATATATTCAATTTATTTTAAAAAAGGGTTAAATCTTTTTTCAAGCCCAACAGTTGTATATATTCCATGTCCTGGATATACCTTTGTCTTATCATCTAAAACTAATAAATTTTCTTTTATTGATTTTATCAACTCATCTTTATTTCCATTTGGAAAATCTGTCCTTCCTATTGAACCTCTAAAAAGGGCATCCCCAGTAAAAACAGAATCACCAACTAATATTGAGATACCTCCTGGTGTATGTCCTGGAGTCTCTAATATTTTAAGTTCTAAATTTCCTACTTTTAAAACATTCTGTTGCTCAACATATAAATCAACATCAAAAAGTTTCATATTGGAATATATTGGTATTAATTCAATTGTTCCGCCTTCTATTAAATAACTATCTCGTTTGTGTGCAACTACTAATGCACCTGTTTCATCCTTTAACTTTTTTACTCCTGCTATATGGTCAGCATGACCGTGAGTTAAAATTATATATCTTAAATTAAAATTCATTGACCTTATATCTTCGATAAGTTCAGTTGTATCTCCACCTGGGTCTACACAAAATGCTTCATTTGTTTCATCATCTACGACTAAATAACAGTTAGTCTGAAAATATCCCATTTCATAAGTTTTAACTATCATTTTAATCACTCCTAAAAGTTTTTCTTGCTGTCTAAAAGTAATGTAACTGGACCATCATTCTCAAGATTTACCTTCATATAAGCTTGGAACTGTCCTTTTTCTACTTTTTTTATATATTTTTTACACTCTTCAACAAATTCTAAATACATTTTTTCAGCATAGTCAGGCTTTGCTGCCATCATATAATTAGGTCTTCTTCCCTTTCTGCAATCGCCATAAAGTGTAAATTGTGAAACAACTAAAAGTTCCCCACCAACATCAATTAATGAAAGGTTCATTTTTCCTTCTTCATCATCAAATATTCTTAAGTTACAAACCTTCTCTGCTAAATATTTTATATCATCATCTGTATCTAATTCCTCTACTCCTAATAACACCAATATACCCTTATCAATACTACCTACAACATTACCTTCGACTTCAACTCTTGCACTATTTACTCGTTGCACAACAGCTCTCATAAAATCACCCCTAATTTCTGTTTCTATAAACATCTATTACGCCACTTAATTTTCTAAAATCCCTCATTATTTTCTCTAACTGTTCTGTATTTAAAACTTCTAAGGATAAATGTATAGTTGCTGTATTTTTTCTATTCGTTCTTGCATTTATTGCCTTGACAGAAACCTTTGCATTTACTATTGTATTTGTAATATCTGCCAAAAGTCCTGTTCTATCTGTGGCTTCTATTTGAATATCTGCAACAAAGGATGATGTATGTTCTCCTGTCCACCTTGCTTCAATAACTCTTTCAGGTTCAACTTCTGATAGATGTTTAAAGTTTGTACAGTCTTTTCTATGGATAGAAACACCTCTACCCTTTGTTATAAAACCTATTATTTCATCTCCCGGAACAGGATTGCAGCACTTTGCAAATCTAACTAACAAATCCTTTTCGCCCTTAACCTCAATTCCCTGCTTAACACCCTCACGTTTTCTTTCTCTTTGAATCTGTTTCTTTGGTTCAAAGTCAGCAACACTTTTAATTTCTTCCTTTTCCTTGTCTTTATATAGTTCTTCCTTTATTTTTCCAATAACTAATGAAGCCGATAACGCACCGCTACCAATTGTAGCATATAAGTCATCTATTTGTGCATAGTTAAACCTTTTCAAAACAACGTCTATAATATCAGACTTCATCGCATCGGCATATGGTATCTTCTGTCTTCTAAGTTCCTTTTCTATAAGCTCTTTACCCTTTTCTATGTTTTCTTCTTTATATATTCTCTTAAAATATTGTTTTATTTTATTCTTTGCCTGTGAACTTTTTGCTATATTAAGCCAATCTCTGCTTGGACCTTTGGAGGTGCTTGATGTAATTATTTCTACTATATCTCCAGTCTTCAATTTATAATCAAGCGGAACCATTTTACCATTTACTTTAGCACCAATACATTTATTCCCTATATCGGTATGAATTCTATAGGCAAAATCTATAGGTGTAGAATCTACTGGTAAATCAATAACTGTTCCCTTAGGTGTAAAGACAAACACTTCATCAGAAAACAAATCTATTTTTACTGTCTCCATAAATTCCTTAGCATCTGTTGTTTGCTTTTGGAACTCAATTATTTCCCTTAACCACTTTAATCTATCGCCTAAATCATCACTTGTAATACCCTCTTTATACTTCCAATGGGCTGCAATACCATACTCTGCAGTTCTATGCATTTCCCAAGTTCTAATTTGTATTTCAAAGGGCTGACCTCCTGGTCCTATAACTGTCGTATGGAGAGATTGATACATATTAGGCTTTGGCATAGCTATATAATCTTTAAATCTACCTGGTATTGGCTTCCACAATGTGTGAACAATACCAAGAGCTGCATAACAGTCTCTTACTGTATCAACTATAACTCTAATTGCTAAAAGGTCAAATATTTGATCAAATGTTTTATTTTTATATACCATTTTTCTATAAATACTATAGAAATGCTTTGGACGTCCCTCAATATCCGCTATAATACCTGATTGTGATAACTTGTTTTTTAATATATCTATAATTTCGTTTAGTTCTTTTTCACGTTCAACCCTTTTTTTCTGTACTTTATTAACCAAATCATAATACTCATCTGGTTTCAAATACCTTAAACATAAGTCCTCAAGTTCCCATTTTATCTTAGAAATACCCAGTCTATGAGCAAGAGGTGCAAAAATGTCCAAGGTCTCTTGGGCCTTCTCCTTTTGTTTATGTGGTGGAAGATATTTTAAAGTTCTCATATTATGAAGTCTATCAGCAAGTTTTATTAGAATAACCCTAACATCATTTGCCATAGCAACAAGCATCTTTCTAATATTTTCTGCCTGCTGTTCTTCCTTAGATTTGTATTCAATTTTACCAAGCTTAGTAACCCCTTCGACCAAAAAAGCAATCTGTGGATTAAACATATTTTTAATGTCTTCATAAGTATATTCTGTATCCTCAACCACATCATGTAAAAGAGCAGCACAAATAGTATCAGTATCTATCCCAAGTTCTATTGTTATTAATGCAACCTCAACTGGATGCATTAAGTAAGGCTCACCTGATTCTCTATATTGATCCTTATGTGCCTTTTCTGCCAATTCATAGGCACGTTTTATTAAATCTATATCAACATCTAACTTCTGTTTTTTTATTTTATCAATAATTATATCAAGCATAGCCGCCCTCACTTCTCTTGTTTATAATATATGGCTGGTATTCATACCAGCCATATTTTTTATTAATTATATCTCAACTTTTAATTAATTGCAATTTTTTTCGACATCAAAATTCATATTTGATAAGTGATTCTACATCATATTTAGCAAGCTTTTCTCTACCATTTAGTCCTGTTAATTCAATAAGGAAGCACATACCAACAACTTCTCCACCAAGCTGTTCTACTAAGTTTGCAACAGATGCAATAGTTCCTCCTGTAGCAAGTAGATCATCTACAATAAGAACTCTTTGACCTGGCTTTATAGCATCCTTATGTATTTCAAGGCAATCACTTCCATACTCTAAATCATATTCATATTTTAGGGTGTCAGCAGGTAGTTTACCAGGTTTTCTAACAGGTACAAATCCAACACCTAAGCCATATGCAACTGGAGTTCCAAATACAAAACCTCTGGCTTCTGGTCCAACAACTAAATCTATGTTCTTATCCTTTGCATATTCAATCATCTTATCAACTGCATATTTAAAAGCTTCTCCATCCTTTAATAGAGTTGTAACATCTTTAAAGCTTATGCCTTTCTTTGGAAAATCTTCTATTATTCTTATTTTTTCAACTAAATTCATTTTTATACCTCCCACTTTAACTTATTAAATAGTTTTTTTAAATCTTCAATTTTTTTATTATAGTCATCAACTGTAATATTCTCAAATTCAGATTTAAATTTTACTAATTTCAGCAGATCATTCTTTATAAACACCTTAGCAACTTCACTATTTTTTAACGTCATTATGATTTTATACATTTGGTATGGATTAATATTATATTTTACAGATAACTCATCAATTGTACCTATAAGTTCATTATACAACAAATCATTGTAAACTTTAAATAAAATTTCCTTATTTATTTTAATATCTTCAAAAAAATCATCTATTAAATCAAGTGTTTCCTCTTCGTAAAAATTATATACTTTCTTTGCACTATTTAAAACCTTTTCGTATTCATAGATTCCTGGCAAGAAGTCATATATAAGCACTTCTGAATTCATAAAATCTATCTCATCTACATAAGGACAAACTATAAATTGTGCATCAAATCCATCATTTTTAGAAAAATTGATTTTATAAAAGTCAATAAAATATTTTAATTCATCTAAGGATTTTTTTGATGAAACAAGTATATAACCCTTTTTAAAATAAACAAATTCTTTTAAAAAATTTTCATTTTTGGGTATAAAATTGATACCATCTAAATTACAATAAGACAATTTATTATTATCCATAAATTTTAAATATCTATAATAATTGCTTTTAAAATACTCTGACACCCATCTTGAATGTGGTCTAACTGCTTTTATTAATAATTGTAGATTTTTTGTGTTATTCCACTCATTAATATCTAAATTAAATACAACGTCTATGTTATCCCATTCTTTATCCTTTAACTCTTCATAGCCATTAAAATAAACTCCATCATAAGTTATATTGTCCTTATCTAAAATTAGCTTTAAATGTTTGTTATTGCTTCCAACTGCTCTTTTAGAGAGAACTTTTAAGTTTTCCATATAAAATATTGGTGATGGATTACCAAAACCATAAGGTTCTAACTTTTTTATCTCCTCAGCTGTTTCAAAGGTAATGTCTTCAGAGGACATTTCTAAATCTATATATAGTTTAGGTAAAAACATTTCTACATCCATTTCTTTAGCATATTCATTTAATCTTGCAATAAGCTCACTAATCTTTGATTTTTCTATTGTTAAACCTGCCGCAAGTTCGTGTCCACCAAACTTAACTAATATATCATCACATTTCAATAGATTTTCAAAGAGGTTAAAACCCTCTATACTCCTGCCTGATCCCTTACATAATCCATCTTTATCTTCACAAAGCAGAATTACTGGTCTATGAAAACGTTCTACTAACCTTGACGCAACTATTCCAACTACACCAACGTGCCAAAAGGGTGATGAAAGCACTATTACCCTATCTTTTGTTAAATCGAAATTATTTTGTATCATAATAAGGGATTCATTTAGTATCTCTTCCTCAATCTTCTGACGACTTCTATTTTCTTGATCAAGATATTTAGCAATTTGCATCGCCTTATCTTCGTCAGTTGTTGTAAATAATTCAACTGCTATTCTTGCATCACTTAATCTTCCTACAGCATTTATTCTTGGTGCAATTTGAAAAGCTATTCCATAGGATGTAACTTCACTAATTCCTGCTACACTTTTTAATGCCTTAATACCACATTTTTCACTATATTGAAGTTTTTTTAATCCTTGGCTTACAATAATTCTGTTTTCTCCTGTAATTTCAACAATATCTGCTATTGTACCTATTGCACATAAATCTAAAAATTCTTCAAAACCTGATAAATTATATCTCATCCAAAGAGCCTGAACTAATTTAAAGGCGACTCCACATCCTGCTAAATTTTTATTTGGATATGTACAATCGTGCCTTTTAGGATTAATTACATAAGTATTTGGTATTACATCTTTACATTCGTGATGGTCAGTTATTATAATGTCCATTCCAAGTTCCTTTACATATTCTACTTCTTCAACAGCAGTAATACCACAATCTACAGTAATAATTAAATCAGTTGCAAGCTGTTTAATGTAGTCTATCGCATCCTTATTTATACCATATCCTTCATTTAATCTATCAGGAATATAAAAGGAAACATCCACTCCTAATTTTCTAAAGGCTCTTATTAATATAGACGTACTTGTTATACCATCAACATCATAGTCTCCATAAATAACAATCTTTTCTCTCTTTTTTATAGCTAAATCAATTCTTTCCACTGCTCTATCCATATCCTTTAATAAATATGGATTAAAAAGGTTTTCTATTTTTGGGTTTAAAAAATCAAGAGCCTCTTTAGGTAGACTTATTCCTCTTGAATTCAATAGAGCATTTATTATTCTGTTTTTGTGAAGATTTTGGTTAACCTGTTCTACTTTTTTTATAACCCACTTCTTCATAACACTTTTCCCCTCATTTTAGTTGAAACATATATATTATAAATTAGTTATGAAACTATTTCAATGGGGAAAAGAAAAAATAGTCAGGATAAACCTGACTATTTTTATGCCGTTTTCTTTTCAGTCCATACATACCAAATTGGGCTTGCTATAAATATTGATGAATATGTACCACTTATTATTCCTACAATAAGTGGAAGTGCAAACTCCTTAATTGAAGATACTCCAAATATATATAGTGCTGTTATTGTAAATAAAGTTGTTAAAACTGTATTTATTGATCTTGTAAGTGTTTGACTTATGCTACCATTAACAAGTTCTCTTCTATTATTGAATGTACCCTTTTTACTATTTTCTCTTATTCTATCAAAAACAACTATTGTGTCATTAATTGAGTATCCTAAAACTGTAAGAATAGCTGCTACAAAACTACTATTTACAGGAATTTGTAAAAATACATAAACAGCTATAGTTATTAAAACGTCGTGTATTAAGGCTATTACTGCTGCTACACCAAATCTAAATTCAAATCTTAATGAAATATATATTAGCATTAATACAACTGCAACTAATGATGAATAGATAGCATTTCTTCTTAATTCCTTACCAATTGATGGTCCTATTCTATCTGTATATCTTGGTTTTTCTTGCTTTAAGTTGAATTTGTCCTTTATTTCTTTATAAAGTTGTGGAATTTGTTCATCTGTTATAGCATTACCTCTGATAGTAACCTCATCAGTACCAACCTTTTGGACTTGTGATGATGAATCATATTTTGCTGAAATTTTTCTTATCTCTTCTAAAACACCATTGTCTGGTTCTTTGTCCATTTTAACTGTAACTACTGTTCCACCTTTAAAGTCTATACCTAAATTTAAACCCTTAAAGGCCCACATCAGCATTCCAACTATTATTATTGAAAGTGATATAGCAAACCATATTTTTGTTCTTTCTACTACTTTTAACATCTAAATCCCTCCCCTTATGCTCCATACATTTTTTTGTTGTCAATCCAGTTTGAATTAACAAAATTCTTCAATAGGAACTTTGTTACAGTAATTGCTGTAAACATTGAACATACAACACCTGTCACAAGGGTAAGGGCAAAACCTTTAACTTGACCTGCACCAAGCCACATTAAAACTAAACCTGCAATAATAGTAGTTATATTAGAGTCAAGAATTGATGGTAATGCTCTGTTAAAACCTGCATCTACAGCAGTTCTTAGAGATTTACCTAATTTTAATTCTTCCTTTATTCTCTCAAATATTAGTACGTTAGCATCAACAGCCATACCAATTGATAGTAATAAACCTGCAATACCAGGTAAAGTTAGAGTTGCCTTTAATACTGTTGTGAATATAAGCATTGTAAGCATAATATAAACTGCAAGTGCAAGGTCTGCGATAATTCCAGGAACTCTATAGTAAATTGCCATAAATAGCATTACTAATGCTATACCAATTACAGCAGCCTTTTTACTTGTTGGAATTGCATCTGCACCAAGTGATGGACCTATTGTTTTTACAGTTGCAGGCACTAATTCTACAGGCAATGCTCCTGATTTTATTATACCAGCAAGTCTTTTTGCTTCTTCTATGTCCTTGCTTCCTTCTATTATAGCTTCACCTGTTGTTATAACACTCTTTACTACTGGTGCTGATACACGTTCTTCATCCATATATATAGATATAACTTGGTTTAAATACTTTTGAGTCGCTTCAGCAAACTTCTTAGTTCCAGCTTCATTTAATTTAAGCTGAACAACTGGTTGATTTGTTTGTTGGTTAACTCCAACTGTAGCATCCTTTATATCTTCTCCAGTTATAACAATATCATTGTTAGGTCCTCTAAATGTTAGTTTTCCTGTTTTACCTATTTGTTTTAGAGCATTTTCCGCATCATAAACTCCAGGAATTTCTATTCTTATTCTGTTTTGTTGTGTAACTGTAACAACTGATTCATTAACACCTAAGGCATTAACTCTTAGCTCTATTAGTTGCTTTGTTCTCTCTATAGTTTCCTTTGATACATTATCTCCCTTTATTTCCTCTTCAATATAGACTCCACCCTTTAGGTCAAGTCCTAATTTTGTTATTTCTCCAATTGAACTTATCTTATAATCACCTACTATAAGTCCTGATGATAGTATGTAGGCAAAAAGAACTATTAATACAGATGAAATTAAAAACTTTAGTCTACTTTTTGTCTTAACTTGCATTTAAAATCCCCCTTTCAGATTACAACAATCTTGCATCATTAATTACAAGTTGGAAGTTAGTGTTTAAAAATGCAGCAGCCTTTCTACACATCATCATTCTTGCTAAGAAAATCTCAAAGTATTCCATTACAGGGCATATCTCTATATTTATCTTAAGATTTAATCTTATTATTCTTTCATCCTTAATAATTTCTACCTCTGACTTCTCTGCTGCATAGTTAACTCTGTCGTGTATATCAAATGTTGCAAATTCCTTGTTTCTCACCCTCCCTCTATGTACATCTGTTTTATCTGCTATAATAAGTGCAGCCGCAATATCATTTACAGGATGACCATATTCTTCTTCGTGATTTCCAATTGCCGATGCAATGTATGCAATCTCATCATATTTCATTCCCATTTCCTTTAGTATTCTCATTGCAAGAATTGCACCTGTCTGTCCGTGGTCGTGTCTACTTACAACATTACCAATATCGTGTAAAAAACCTGCAATAGCTGCAAGTTCAACTTCTCTATCCGAATATCCTAATTTTTTTAGGATATCTGAAGCTATATTTGATACTATTGTAGCATGTCTTAAACTGTGCTCTGTAAAGCCCATTGATCCTAAAAATTTGTCACCCTGTTGCATATAGGTTTTAACTTCTTCATTATTTTTAACATCATTTAATGTAATCATATAGCTCCACCTCTTATATTATTCTACGTATACTCTAAAATTCCTGCTAATTTTAGTAAAAGTTTTTTATTACATAAAAAAGGGGATATAGAACCCCCTTTATCATTTATAATCTTGAGCAAGGCTCATATAATTTATTGCAGACTGCCTTATGTGTTCTATTTCTTCATCCGTAAGCTGTCTTACAACCTTTGCAGGAGTTCCCATTACTAAACTCTTTGGTGGTATTTCTTTGCCCTGTGTAACTACAGAACCTGCCGCAACTATTGAATCTTCTCCAATAACTGCACCATTTAATATAACTGCACCCATTCCAATAAGACATCTATCCTTAACCTGTGCACCGTGTACTATTGCATTGTGACCTATTGTAACATAATCTCCAATTAGCGTTGGAGCATTTTTATCTGAGTGAAGTACGCAACCATCCTGTATATTAACACACTTTCCTATAGAAATTTTATTTATATCTCCCCTTAAAACTGCCCTATACCAAATGCTGCTTCCTTCTTTTACTTCTACTTCACCTATTATATCTGCTGATTCGGCAACAAATACATCCTGTGCAATTTTAGGAAGTTTTTCAAAATAGTTTCTTATCATTTTTATTCCTCCATAAGTTTAGCTTTTATAGCTATTGCACATTCAACCCTCTTCTTCATCATTTTACAACCAAGTTCGTATGGTATGTGTATATCTTTATTGAAGCTATAGTTATTTGCTTGACAACCTCCTGAACAATAAAATCTTGCCCAGCATTCCATACATTTTGGCTTATTATATATATGTCCATTTTTAAAGGTTTTTATTAGTTCATCATTTGATATTCCATCAAAAACATTTCCTAATTTAAACTCTTCATTGCCTACAAACTGGTGACAAGGATATATATCTCCGTCTGGAGTTACTGCAACATATTCATATCCTGCACCACAACCTGAAATTCTTTTATAAACGCAGGGTCCCCCATTTACATCTATATTGAAATGATAGAATTTAAATCCCTTTCCTTGTTTTTCTCTATTTACTATCTCTTCTGCTAATTTATCATATTGTTCAAATATTGTATCTAAGTCTTCTTCTCTTAAAGAAAGCGGATGCTTGTCTTCAAGAACTACAGGTTCAATCGATATTTCCTTAAAACCTTCATCTGCAAGCATCATTACATCATTATAAAAATCAAGATTTTCTCTCGTGAAGGTTCCTCTTACATAATATTGCTTTCCTTCTTTTCTTTTTTCAACCATTGCCTTTATTTTAGGTAATATATCATCAAAGGTTCCAGTACCATCATATCTTATTCTTATTTTATCATTAACTTCTTTTCTTCCATCAATGCTTAAAACTACATTACCCATATTTTCATCTATAAATTCCATTTTTTCATCATTAAGCAATGTAGCGTTTGTTGTTATTGTAAATCTTATATTTTTTCCTGTTTCTTTTTCTCTTTTTCTTGCATATTCTACTATTTCTTTAACAGTATTAAAGTTCATTAGTGGTTCTCCACCAAACAAATCAATCTCAACATTTTTTCTTGGACCAGCGTTTTCTATAACAAAATCTACTGCCCTTTTTCCTACTTCTGGTGACATAAGCTTTCTTTCTCCCTTATAGTCCCCCTCTGAAGCAAAACAGTACTTACATTTTAGGTTGCAATCGTGTGCTATATTTAAACACATAGCCTTTATATAAGATGGCCCATTATCATTTAATATTATATTTTTATATGGATCTTCAGTATAAAGTAAACCTTCTTCCTCTAACTGTTTTATTTCGTTATATGCTTCCTCTATTTGTTCTTCTGTATACTTGTCTTTTAAATTTAATAGAATTTCACTTAAATCCTTATATTTATAATAATCTAATACATCATAAACAATATCATCAACAATATGAATTGCTCCACTATTTACGTCTATTACTATGTTCATTCCCATTTGTTTAAATTTGTGTAATTTCAACGTTTTTTCCTCCTTATTTTATAGTTAAAAAGCAGTAACATAAGTTACTGCCATTGATTATCTATTCTCGCATTCAAGGTTTGCAACTGTACAAGAAGTTTTACAAGCTGATTGGCATGAGTTTGCACACTCTTTACATCCTGGTTTTGCTATACTGTTCTTAAGAGCACCCATGTTTATTGTCTTTATATGCTTCATGTCTACTCCTCCTTTTTTTATGCTTTACACTTTTATGATTATAACACATTAAAAGTTTATACTCAAGAGTAAAAAGTATTTTGTGCATAAAATGTTAATATTAACTTAACTAAGTCATATTTTTCATCTTATCTATCTGCCAGAATAATACCAATAAGTCCAGAGAAAATTCCTATAGCCAAAGACATAATTAGCATAATTACTAATCCTTTAAAATGTATGTTACCCTTTTGTACAAATAAGGATACCATTCCTACCACAACCATATAAAGTATTCCTATTATACCGCCGTGAAGATAACCCTTTGTTTTAATTTTAAAGCATCCATATAAAGCTGCATAAACAATGCTAAGCACTGTTATTATAAATGTAACTGTATCTATGTGTTTTGGATCTAAATTAGAATAATGAAATACCACTGCTGTTATTAAAAGTAATACAATTGATAAAATTATTCCTCTAATTATTGATTTTAAATAAATTATTGGAATATTTTCTTTAATATCTTGTTTTGACATTGAACCACCCCCATATTAATTATATGAGGGTGGCTCAATTATTTATGATTAAAATGTCCACTTACCTTCATTGTATCCGTACTTTTCAAAGAATTCCTCCTTGAAATCAAGAAGTCTATCTTCCATAATAGCCTGTCTTACATCCTCCATAAGCTTTAATAAGAATCTTAAGTTATGTATTGTGGTAAGTCTTGCACCTAATATCTCCTTTGCCTTAAATAAGTGTCTTATATATGCTCTTGAATAGTTTTTACAAGCATAACAATCACATTCTTCATCAAGTGGTCTAAAGTCTTCTGCATATTCTGCATTTCTAACAACCAATTTACCCTTGCTTGTAAATACTGTACCATTTCTTGCTATTCTTGTTGGAAGAACACAGTCAAACATATCGACTCCTCTTATAACACCCTCTAAAAGAGCATCTGGGCTACCTACACCCATCAAATATCTTGGTTTATTTTCTGGAAGAAGATGAACTGTCCAATCTAAAACTTCATACATTATATCCTTTGGTTCACCAATACTCAATCCTCCAACAGCATATCCTGGAAAATCAAGCTTTATCATTTCCCTTACACTTTCTTCTCTTAAATCTCTATACATTCCACCTTGAATTATTCCAAATAAAGCTTGCTTTTCTGTATTTTTATGAGCCTTAAGACATCTCTCTGCCCATCTTATAGTTCTATAGAGCGAATTTTTAGCATAATCATAATCACAAGGATAAGGCAAACATTCATCAAAGGCCATAATTATATCTGCACCTAATGCATTCTCAATCTCTATTGCCTTTTCTGGTGAAATGAAATGTTTAGAACCATCAATATGGGATCTAAAGGTAACACCCTCCTCTGTTATATCCCTCAACTGACTTAAACTAAATACCTGAAACCCTCCACTATCTGTAAGTATTGGCCTATCCCAGTTCATAAATTTATGTAGGCCACCAGCCTTTTCAACCAACTTTTCACCTGGTCTCATATATAGGTGATAAGTATTACTTAATATAATTTGAGCACCTATTTCCTTTAACTCCTCAGGGGTCATTGTTTTTACTGTTGCTTGTGTTCCAACAGGCATAAATATAGGTGTTTCAATAACCCCGTGTGGAGTATGAAGCCTTCCAAGTCTTGCTCCCGACTGTTTACAAGTTTTTATTAGTTCATATCTAATTGCTCCCATATTTCTCCTCCTATTTTATAAACATTGCATCTCCAAAGCTAAAGAATCTGTATTTTTCCCTAACTGCTGTATTATATGCATTTAGAACCTTTTCACGTCCTGCCAGTGCACTTACAAGCATTATAAGCGTTGATTCAGGTAAATGGAAGTTAGTTATTAGGCAATCTACGCACTTGAAATTATATCCTGGGTAAATAAAAATATCTGTCCAACCACTTTGTGGTTTTACATATCCATTTTCATCTGATGCTGTCTCTAATGTTCTGCAGGATGTTGTTCCAACTGCTATAATTCTTTTTCCATTCTTTTTTGTATTATTTATAATTTTTGCATTTTCCTCATCTATCATATAAAACTCTGAGTGCATTTTATGTTCTTCTATATTTTCAACCTTTACTGGTCTAAAGGTTCCAAGTCCTACGTGCAGGGTTAAATATGCAATTTTTACACCTTTATTTTTAATTTTTTCTAAAAGCTCATTTGTAAAGTGTAGTCCAGCAGTAGGTGCTGCAGCTGAACCTTCAACCTTTGAATACACGGTTTGATATCTTTCCCTATCCTTTAGTTCAGCCTTGATATAAGGTGGAAGAGGCATATTACCTAATCTATCTAATATTTGCTCAAAAACACCCTCATATTTAAACTCTATAATTCTACCACCTGATTCTGTATTATCTAAAACCTCACAGCGTAATTCTCCATCACCAAAGATAAACTTTGAACCTATTCTTGCCTTTTTACCTGGTTTAACCAATGTTTCCCATTTATCCTTATCTATTCTTTTTAAAAGAACAAATTCAACATTTGCTCCAGTATCTTCCTTTACACCAAACAATCTTGCGGGAATTACACGACTGTTATTTAAAACTAAACAGTCTCCCTCATTTAAAAACTCAATAATATCTCTAAATATTCTATGCTCAATTTCACCAGTTTTTTTATCTAAAACCATTAACCTTGACATATCTCTTGGTTCAATTGGTGTTTGTGCGATTAATTCCTCTGGTAAATCAAAATAAAAGTCCTTTACATTCATTAAATCACCTCTAAATATAAAGTTAGTAATTACAATAATTATTATTCATTATTTTTCTTCAAATTTAGATGTTTATATGCTGCTTCTGTTGCTATTCTTCCCCTTGGTGTTCTACTTATAAATCCAATCTGTAATAAGTATGGTTCATATACATCCTCAATTGTATCGCTTGATTCTCCTACACAGTAGGATAAAGTATCAAGTCCTACAGGACCTCCTCCAAATTTATTTATTATTGTTAAAAGCATCTTTCTATCCAAATTGTCTAATCCTAATTCATCTACATCTAATAAATTTAGAGCCTGAACAGCTATTTCATAGTTTATAACACCATCACCTTTAACCTCTGCAAAATCTCTAACCCTTTTTAATAATCTATTAGCAATTCTTGGTGTTCCCCTTGATCTCTTTGCAATTTCAGTTGCTCCCTCTAATGTTATTTCAGTTTTTAGTATTTTTGAAGAACGTATTATTATCTGTGTTAAATCCTCTACATTGTAATATTCAAGTCTGCATATTACACCAAATCTATCTCTTAATGGTGACGTTAGCATACCTGCCCTTGTAGTTGCTCCTATTAATGTAAACTTTGGTAAGTCAATTCTTATAGAACGTGCACTTGGCCCCTTTCCTATTATAATATCAAGAGCAAAATCCTCCATAGCAGGATATAATATTTCTTCAACACTTCTATTTATTCTGTGTATTTCATCTATAAAAAGAACATCATTCTCTCCTAAATTTGTAAGAATAGCCGCCAAATCTCCTGCCTTTTCTATCGCTGGGCCAGATGTAATTCTAAGACCAGCTCCCATCTCATTTGCTATTATTGATGCAAGGGTTGTTTTACCAAGTCCTGGAGGTCCATATAACAAAACGTGGTCTAAGGATTCCCTTCTATTTTTTGCTGCCTTAATGAAAATGTCAAGCTTTTCTTTTACCTCTCTTTGTCCTATATACTCACTTAATGTCTTTGGTCTTAAACTTCCCTCTATATCTAAATCTTCATATTTTAAATTTGAAGCTACTATCCTATCCTCCAATTTTATTCACCTAACCTTTCATTAACACCTTAAGCGAAAGCTTTATAATATCCTCCAATGAATTAGCTTGACTTGAAACCTTTGATACCGCAAAGAAGGCTTCCTTTCTTGAATACCCTAAGGCCATAAGAGCACCTATTGCCTCATTTTCATCTAATCCATTAATATCAATAGTTTCTTCATCCTGTTCTCCTTGTGTTAAATCAACATCCTTAAACTTATCCTTAAGTTCCAATATTATTCTTTGTGCTGTCTTCTTTCCTACTCCCTGAGCCTTTACAATCATCTTCTCATTATTTGTAACTACAGCTAATATAAAGTCCGAAGCCGTAACTGTTGATAAAATTGAAACTGCAGCCTTTGGGCCTACACCTGATACAGAAATTAACATCTTAAATATATTTAATTCTTCTTTATTTAAAAAACCATAAAGTACATTTTCATCTTCTTTTATTTGTTGATATGTATATATTTTTATTTTTTCATTTTTATTTTGTAGCTTTTGGATATCTCTATGGGTCATACAAATCTTATATCCAATATCATTGCACTCTAAAACTACACCATCATCAAGTATTTCATCTACTATCCCCTTAATGTAGTATATCATATATTTCACCTCATCTCATCATAAAAAAATTACTCATATTGTTTGTGTGTGCGTGACATATAGCAATAGCAAGTGCATCTGCAACATCATCCGGCTTTGGTATTTCCTTTAAGTTTAATAAAACCTTAACCATCTGCTGTATCTGTTTTTTATCAGCTCGTCCATATCCTACTACTGCTTGCTTTACCTGAAGAGGGGTATATTCATAAATGGGTATTTTATTCTTTTGAGCTGCCAAAACTGCTACGCCTCTTGCTTGACCAACAGTTATTGCTGTTTTGGCATTTTGATTAAAGAATAGTTCCTCCAGTGCAAATGCATCTGGATTATATGTTTTAATTATTTCATTTAATTCATCATATATTATTTCAAGCCTTTGAGGCACATTATTTTTAGTTGTTGTTGTAATAGCTCTATAATCTAAAACACTAAATTTATTCTGCTTGAATTCAATTATTCCTATCCCAACAATCGCAATTCCTGGGTCTAAACCTAATATTATCATAATATCCTCCTGTACGAAAATTTGTTCGAATTTGATTATAGCAGAAAAAAAAGAGGATGCAAAGAGTTTGCATCCTATGAATCTAAATCTTCGTTTATAAAATCCTCCATCTCCTCATATGTCCTTTTTATAATTCCTCTTTTTAAGTCCTCTTGTTCCTGTTGGGGCAAGCTTTCAACACTAATATCTGTTGATTGTTTTAACTGAAGATTTCCATATTCATCGGTTTGATAAATATATACCTTTCCTTCATTTTCAAGGGCTATAAAAACTTTGGGAGGCCAAGCATTTTCAATGTTCTTTGTAATAATAACCTTTTCTGATGTAAAGTACTCAACATTATAACCCTGTCGTCTAAAATAATTTTCTGCATATTCCTTGTCTGCCCCAAGCAATTCATCATTAGGAATAATGTTTTCTTCGATTGTAAAATACCCTACCCTTGTATAAATGTCCCTTTTGATAATCCTTGTTTTTTCGTTAATTATATTCTCTGGCAGTTGCACCGCTGTTTTTGCAACTACATTATCCTTATTATTTTGCTTTCCGATATACCTTTGCATTGTAAAATAACCTGTAAAAAAACTTGCTATTGAAATTAATATAATTGCTATGAATATGTAAACTTTTCTATAAAGCATAATATCCCTCCTTAGAGGGATATTATAACCACTAAACTATTATTTTATTCATTTAATTTAAAAATTATTCTCCCCATCCTTCTGGGAATTCTGCATTATGCCATACATTTTGAACATCGTCATTTTCCTCAAGTCTATCAAGCATTTTTTCAAACTTTTCAGCAGCTTCTCCACTTATGCTTGCATATGTTGTTGGTACCATTGATACTTCTGCAGAAGCAAATTCTATTCCATTCTTTTCTAACGCCTCTCTCACAGTAGAAAAATCCTCGGGGGATGTAATTATTTCATATACGTCTTCTTCTGATGAAAAATCTTCTGCACCCGAATCAAGTGCCAACATCATTAATTCATCTTCGTCCAGACCTTCCTTCTTTTCAACAATAAGTACACCCTTCTTTTCAAATAAGAAGGATACACAACCTGTTGTTCCAAGGTTACCACCAAATTTTTCAAATGTATGTCTTACTTCACTTGCAGTTCTATTTCTGTTGTCAGTAAGTGCCTGAACAATAACTGCAACTCCGTTTGGGCCATATCCTTCATAAACTATTTCTTCATAATTTACATTTCCTAATTCTCCTGATGCCTTCTTTATTGCTCTTTCTATATTATCCATTGGCATATTATTTGCCTTTGCCTTTGCTATGGCATCTCTTAGTCTTGAATTGGCTTCAGGATTGGCTCCTCCTTCTTTTACTGCAACAGCAATTTCTTTACCTAACTTTGTAAAAATTTTAGCTCTTATTGCGTCTTGCTTACCTTTTCTATGCTTTATATTAGCCCATTTTGAATGACCAGCCATTTTCTTATGCCCCCTTAACTTAAAATCCGAATATATATTTTACCACTAAAATTATCTATTATCAAGTGCCGAGGGCCTTTAAACTAAAAATCAACCATAACACACCTTCCATAAACAACCTGCATTCCGTATTTTTTAGCCTTTTCTATAACCTCAAAACTTTCAGCTCCTGGTTGGAACCACACATATTTAATTCCAACCTCAGCGGCTTCATCGATATATCCTTCTCCTCTTACAGGATTTATAACCATATTTATTGCCTCTATTTTTTCTGGAAGCTCCTTAAGGGAGACATATGTTTTTTGTCCATCCACTTCCTTTCCAGATGGATCTACTGGATACACCTTATAGCCCTTATTCTTTAAAAAATTATATATTTTGTATGCAAATTTTTCTTTATTTGAAACACTTCCAATCACTGCCCAAGTTTTTATATTTTTAAATTCTTCTATCATTGTGGCACCTCCATAATTTTACCTTCTTCATCAACAAAACAGGTAACACCTTCTTCTTTTACTTTAATTATATCATTGCCATTAAACATTTCAATCAAATCTTGTCGAATTTTCTGAAATTCATCGTTAAAGGCCATTATTTCTAATGTAACTACTTCTGTAAACTCTGTATTTCTTATTACTATATTTCTTTTACTTAGATAATTGCTAACCTTACCATATTTATCATAATCACATACAATATTAAACACTACAGCTTCAGATTCCTTTACTTTTCCTGCAGCATCTACACCCTGTTTACAGGATGCACCATAGGCTCTAACAAGACCACCCGCTCCTAATAAAATTCCACCAAAATATCTTGTTACAACAACTGCAACATTATTTAAGTTTTCTCTTTTTAAAACCTCAAGGACTGGTGGACCAGCAGTACCTTGTGGTTCTCCATCATCTGAATATCGCATTGAGATTCCGTTATTTGTTATGTAGGCATATACATTATGTGTAGCATCCTTATATTTTACCTTAATTTCGTTTATAAAGTTCATTGCCTCTTCTTCGTTTAATACCCTCTTTATATTACAGATAAAAATAGAACGTCTTTCCTCCATCTCTACTTCCACTTGTTTTTTTACAGTATAAAAATCTTTAGACATCACATCTACTCCCTTCTATCTCCATTAAAGCCATCTCTGCTGCTTTTATTATATATTCCTTCTCATTTCTATCATTTAATATATCCTGTAAATACTTAACTGCCTTTTTGCTTTTTATTTTTCCAAGTGCCTTAATTGCATATTGTTTAACCTGAGGTCTTTTATCCTTTAAAACAGCAATTAAAGAATCTTCAGCTTCCTTTGCTTCTATTTTTCCTAATGATGAACAGCATATTCTTTTTATATTTCCATCTGTACACTTCAAAAATGCCATAATAGGCTGTATTGCCCGTTTAGATTTTAACTCACCAAGAAGCCATATAAGGAAAAGGCATTCATCTCTATTTACAGAAAAAAGGTTATCTATAGCATAATTCTCAAGACCTTTTTTCTTTTGTTCATCCAATCCCTCCAAAAGAAGAACTCTTTCTTTTCTATTACACTTGTATAGATTGTTAATAATTTTTTCAGGATTTTCCCCGAGCTCCTGCGTTCTATATTTTATTCTACATTCAATTATTTGTCTTTCAACTATATTTTTTTCAATACCTCTTATTTTTGATATAGTACTAATATCTTTTCCTTCTTTATAAAGAAGGTAGCTAATATCAGCATCACTTAATAAATCAATATTTTCCCAAGATAAATTCTTCATATCATCACCTATTTTAATATCAGAAGTTTCGCAGATTAAAAAATAAATAGGGCGTAGCCCCTTGATATGTAATGGTTTAGATGAATAATAATTGAAATATGTAAATTCCGATTTTTACTGGAAAAAATTTAGGGTTTAAAAATGAAAACATCCTTTCTATAATGAATTTTGCTACAAACCCAATAGAAAGGATGTTTTGAGATGAACAAGCGTTATTTAAAACAAATGCTCACCTACTTCTCTAAGGTATACCATCTTGGAGAAAAAATCAAGGGGTTAAAAGATGGAAGAATAAATCCTCAAATTGAAACTTCAACTATTTCATTTATA
>NZ_FQVG01000071.1 GCF_900129265.1 Caloramator proteoclasticus DSM 10124
TTTAAATTACTATTTATTTTTGTATTGATTTTTTTAGTTTTATTTTTATATGCATATGCGTATCTTATTTTTTCAGCAATGTCATCCTTTATTTTATCAATATCAAGAGATATACTACCTGATGGCTTTTGTATAAAATCAAAAGCACCTAATTGTAAAGCTTCAATTGTAATGTTAGAGCCTTCACTTGTAAGACTACTTAACATTATTACTTGTGCATTGGTATATTTTTTAAGTTCAATTAAAGCTTCTAAACCATTTTTTTTAGGCATTTCTACATCAAGTGTTATTACATCAGGATTTAATTGTTTTGCTTTTTCTATAGCCTCAAATCCGTCTCTTGCTGTTGAAACTACCTGCATATCTCTTTGCGAATTTATTATGTCTGATATCATCTTTCGCATAAAAGCTGAGTCATCGACAACTAATACTTTTATTTTTTCAAACATAGCTACAACTCCTTTATACCCTCGCCAGTAATCTTTAGAATTACTGTTGCTGTAGTAGGATCAACAATCATTGTTCTTCCTTTGTTGCCACCAATATCTTCTGCTATTATGGGTATATTCAGTTCTTTTAATACAGATTTGACAGCTTCTGCATTTCGTTTTCCAATATCCATCATTGGGCTTTTATCTGCAAAGCTAAACATACTTGCTCCACCAGCAATTTTAGCCTTTAAATTATTTTTATTTGCTCCAGATGTAATCAGCTTTTGTACTAATAGAGGAATAGCTGTATCAGCATACTTCATTGGATTGTTTATATTTGAAAATGCTTTGCTGTCCGGGAGCATTATATGTGATAATCCAGCAATTTTGTTAAAACTATCTATTAAAGCAATACCAATACAAGAACCTAACCCTAAAGTAATAAGTTTATCAGGTGTCTTTGCTATGTTAAGATCTCCTATGCCTACCTTTATTTCTTGCATTTATATCTCTCCATTTAAAATGATGTAATAGTATTTAATTCTTCCTTTGACAATAGCTTATCTGTATCAATCATCATTATAATTCTGTCTTGCTTTTTTATAATTCCTTTTATATATTTATTAGAATAACCGCTTATTATTTCAGGAGTTGATTCAGATTCATTTTCATATATATCAATTACTTCTTGGACATCATCCACAAGTAGACCAATGGATTTTGAATTATTTCTTACAACTATTATTTTAGAATTTACATTATCATTTGATTCACGTTTAAATTTTATATTTAAATCTATAAGAGGTAAAATAGAATCTTGATACTTAATAATACCTTTTATAAAAACAGGTGCTTCTGGAACTTGAGTTGGGCTAACATAACCAAGTATCCTTTCTACTTGCTGAATATCAACAGCAAAGTCTTCACCATTCAACTTAAAAACAACAACTTTTTCAGTGGACATAAATATCACTCCTAAAGCTTAAATTTTTCTACAATTAATTCTCCTTTTTTAACGTAAGCCTTTAATTTTTTAACAGGCTCATCAATTTTATACTTGATTTCATCAAAAATTAGAATAGTATTTTGATAGGCAATTTCTGCTTCAATCACACCATCTTTCGTTGTTTTTAATGTAGTCGTTACACCAAGTGTTGAGCCTACCTCCCCTGCTTTAATATATTTTTTCGCTTCAACCTTACCGCCTCTTAAAACACTATCATTTTGTTTAAATATAATGGAGCTTTCAGCATTTATATTTGTATTATAGCAACCAGTACCTAATATTTCTACATTATTTGTAGAAATAATATTAGAATTTTGACAGTACATTAGATAAATATCTGCTGGGGAAGTATCAATTGTAATATTTTGTATTAAAGATTCAATAATTTTTAAAGTATTATTAATTAAGTTTATATCTCCATTAACCTCCATTGAATTTATATAATTATGTATTACCTGTAGTTGTTTTTTTGTGTTTACGTCTAATTTTGGCAGGTTAATCAAATTATTATAATTATTATTGACTTTTTCTTTTTCATTTTTAAATTTGGAAAAAATAATTATTTTTAATATTTTTGATAATTTATCTTGCGTAAATTGTTCATTATTTTTACTTTGTAAAATATCAAATATAGCTCTATTTAATTTTGATAAGTAATCCTTAATATCTATTAAATAGTTGTAAATGGTAATATATAGTATCGCTTGAGCACCTACAGTTAAATTCGAACCGATAACGTTTCCAGAAATATTAATATCTGAATTAGAATAAATTTCAGCTTGAACAACATTTCCTTTTATGATAATTTCTTTACCACCGATTATCTTTATTCCTTCTAATACATTTCCTTCAATATATATAGAACCATTGTATTCTATATTACCAATTTGTTTATCTACATCACCTTTAATTTTATAGGTAGGGAATACACAAATACTATCGTTTTTTATTCTTGGCATTCCTGAAACTTGTGCAATTGCACGTTTAAAATTATCTAATACTTCACACCCAGGCCCTTTTTTTAGCTTTTTTACTTCTCTTTTTCTTGGATTGATTGGTCTTCCAAAAACGTCAAAGCCAATTACTCCATCTTGTCCAGAATGAACTATTGCTAATACTTTACCTGCTTCAACAAATTCAACTTCTTTTATACTATTATAAAAATCGACTTTTTTTTCATTTTCTAAATAGTCATTTTCAATATTAGTACCGAAAAAATATTCTATTTTATCATCAATTGGCTCAACTGGGCTTTTACCCTGTGCAATTACACCATATCCACTGTCTATAATGCTTTTAACATTTTCCCATTTTACACCGTAAACAATTTTATTTTCTTTTAAATACTCATTAATTAACATTGTTATTTCGGTATCTAAAAGAAATTCATCTGTAAATTCAAAATCCAAATTTAAAATAGTAGATTTAGGTGTATTTTTCAAACGCCAATTTTTTAACTTATTTTTATCTAATTTTAAAATTGCTTCAAGTCCATTGTTATTTATTTCAATATTAAAAAATTTTTTATATATGACTTTATCTATATCAATATCAATTATATCGTCTGGTTTTATCTCACTTATTCCTTCAACTATTTTACCATTTATTTTAATAAATAAATTTTTACTAAAATTGATTTTAATAAAATCATTACCAAGATAATAATATAACTTGTTGTCTAAAATTTCTGCTTTACTTTCCCCATCAACACTTATAATGTTTTTTTCTATTATCATAACATCACCCCTAATTAAATATTAACGATATTTACAAAAAATATCAACTATAATTAAAAATAAAATTTAATATAATTAAAATAGCTGGCATAATACCAGCTATTTTAATTATTCTATACAATTACAATCATACATTTTATAGGGGCATTCGATTGGTTTCTCCAGTAATTTTGTAATTTCATTTTGTAGATAATCAAAGGTATCTCTATTTATTGAATAAAATATCCATTTACCTTTTCTTTGAGTGTTTAATATTCCTGCATCACTTAAAATTTTTAAATGGTGTGATACAGCAGGTTGACTTAAATTTAAATTATCACAGATATCACAGACACACATATCACAACAAGCTAACATTTTAATTATTTTAATTCTGTTTTCATCAGAAAGTGCCTTTAGTATATCAACTAATTTCAAATTTATCACCTTACCTCTTATTTAAGTTGTGTTAAGTATATTATATTATAAGTTAAAAGGCACTGCAATGCAGTGCCTTAATCAAATTACTGTTCTGCTAATTTTTTATAAACTTCGTATCTTTCCTTCAAATCATCTTCAGCCTTTTTATACATTAGTTCAGCAAGTTCAGGTTGAACTTTAGATAGTGCTGCATATCTTACTTCACCCATTAAGAAATCTTTAATTGGCATTGTTGGTTCCTTTGAATCTAATACAAATGGATTTTTACCTTCTTCCTTAAGCATTGGATTATATCTATAAAGATGCCAATATCCTGCATTTACTGCACGTTTTGCTTCTTCTTGAGTATTTCCCATACCTATCTTTATTCCTTGATTTATACATGGTGAATATGCAATTATAACCGCTGGTCCATCGTAATTTTCAGCTTCAACTAAAGCCTTTAGATATTGGTTTTTATCTGCTCCCATTGCAACCTGAGCTACATATACATAACCATAGCTCATTGCCATCATACCAAGGTCCTTCTTTTTAGTCTTCTTACCAGATGCAGCAAATTGTGCAATAGCTGCTGCTGGAGTTGCTTTTGATGATTGACCTCCTGTATTTGAGTAAACTTCTGTATCTAAAACTAAAATCTTTACATCTTCACCTGAAGCAATTACATGGTCTAATCCACCAAATCCTATATCATACGCCCATCCATCTCCACCTATAATCCATGTTGATTTTCTTGATAGATAATCCTTATGCATTAAAACATCTTCAACAACTTGCTTAACATTTTCATTTGTAGCATTATATGATTTTAGCTTTTCAACCATTGCTTCAGCTACAGCTCTTGATTGTTTTTTATCATTATTATTGTTTATATAGTTTATAACGGCTTCCTTAACTGCAGCATCATCTATCATTTCAACTATACTTTGTAATTTACTTACCATTCTTTCTCTTATTTGTTTTGCTCCTAAATGAATTCCTAATCCATATTCTGCATTGTCTTCAAATAGTGAATTTGCCCAGGCTGGTCCAAAACCCTTTTCATTTTTACAATATGGTGTAGAAGGTGCACTACCACCATATATTGAAGAACAACCTGTTGCATTTGCTATAATCATTCTATCTCCATATAGTTGAGTTAAAACTTTAATGTATGGTGTTTCACCACAACCTGCACATGCTCCATGGAATTCAAATAATGGTTGTTCAAATTGACTTCCCTTTATTGTTTCCTTATTCATTGGATTAGGTTTCATTGGTAAACTAAATGCATAATCATAGTTCTTTTGTTCATGCATTTGAGTTTCGATTAGTTCCATTTCAAGTGCCTTAGTCTTTGCTGGACATACTTGAACACAGTTTCCACATCCTGTACAATCAAGCACACTTATTTGTAACGCAAAATTATATCCTTCAAAATTCTTTCCTCCGCCTGCCTTTAGATACTTAAATCCTTCAGGTGCATTTTTAACTTCTTCATCTGTTAATAGGAATGGTCTTATTACCGCATGTGGACATACAAAAGAACATTGATTACATTGAATACAATTTTCTGGTATCCACTTAGGTACCTTAACTGCTATTCCTCTCTTTTCATATCTTGTTGTACCAGCTGGGAATGTACCATCTTCAATACCTACAAATGCACTTACTGGTAATTCATCACCCTTTAATTTATTCATTGGTTCTAATATTTTCTTAATAAATTCCGGTTTATTGTCATCTATATCATTATTTACTTCAGCATTTCTCCAGTCTGATGGAATATCTACTTTAACCAATGATTCTATTGCTTTATCAATTGCAGTATGATTCATCTTAACAACTTCTTCGCCCTTTAATCCATAATTTTCTACTACTGCATCCTTTAAGTACTTAACTGCATCTTCAAAAGGAATTATATTGGCTAGTTTAAAGAATGCTGTTTGCATTATCATATTTATTCTTCCACCTAGGCCTATCTTACTTGCAAGGTCAAAGGCATTAATTATATAAAAATTAATATTCTTTTCTGCCAAGGTCTTTTTCATTTCTGCAGGAAGTTTTTCAGATAATTCTTCCTTAGACCACATACAATTTAGTAAGAAGATTCCACCATCTTTAATTCCTTCTAAAACATCATATTTATATACATAAGATGGATGATGGCATGCAATAAAATCAGCCTTTTTAATCAAATAAGGAAGTTTAATAGGTTTTTTACCAAATCTTAAATGTGATACTGTTACACCACCAGATTTTTTAGAATCATAGGAAAAGTACGCTTGAGCATATAGGTCTGTTTTATCACCTATAATCTTTATAGAACTCTTGTTTGCACCAACAGTTCCATCCGAACCAAATCCAAAAAACTTACATGAAACTGTTCCTTCAGGAGTAACATCAACTTCATCTGCAATAGGTAAAGATGTATATGTAACATCATCTACAATTCCTATTGTAAATTTATTTTTAGGCTCATTAAGCTTTAAGTTGTCAAAAACTGCAATTATTTGACCTGGCGTAGTATCTTTTGAACCTAATCCATATCTTCCACCAACTATAACTGGTCTATCCTTCATATCATAATATGCTGCTCTAACATCTTCATATAATGGTTCTCCTAATGAACCTGGTTCCTTTGTTCTGTCTAAAACAGCTATGTACTTAACTGACTTAGGCATTTCATTTATAAAATGTTTAATTGAGAAAGGTCTAAACAATCTAACTTTTAATAAACCAACCTTTTCTCCCTTTGAATTCAAATAATCTACTACTGTTTCAATTGTTTCACAAACTGAACCCATTGCGACTATAACTCTTTCAGCATCAGGTGCACCATAATAATTGAAAGGTTTATAGTTTCTTCCTGTTAGTTTATTGATTTCATTCATATATGATTCAACTATATCTGGAACTGCATCATAAAATCTGTTTGCAGCTTCTCTTCCTTGAAAATATATATCTGGATTTTGGGCTGTTCCTCTTGTTACTGGGCTTTCTGGTTTTAATGCTCTATTTCTAAACTCTTGTAGTGCTTTATAATCTACAAGTTTAGCCAATTCATCATACTCAAGTATTTCTATCTTTTGCATTTCGTGTGATGTTCTAAATCCATCAAAGAAATGTAAGAAAGGCACCCTTGATTTTATCGCTGATAGATGAGCTACTGCTCCTAAATCCATTGCTTCTTGAACACTTGCAGAAGCTAGTAGTGCAAATCCTGTTTGTCTTGCTGCCATAACATCTTGATGGTCGCCAAATATTGATAGAGCATGTGCTGCTATTGCTCTTGCACTTACATGAAATACTCCTGGTAATAATTCACCAGCAATCTTATACATATTAGGAATCATAAGTAATAATCCTTGAGATGCAGTAAATGTTGTAGTTAATGCACCACTTTGAAGTGAACCATGTACCGCACCTGCAGCACCTGCTTCAGATTGCATTTCTATAACCTTTACTTCTTGACCAAATATATTTTTTCTTCCTGCTGCACTCCATTCGTCTACTTTTTCTGCCATATTAGAAGATGGAGTTATAGGATAAATAGCAGCTACTTCTGTAAATGCATAGGCTACATGTGCTGCAGCGGTATTACCATCCATTGTTTTCATTTTTCTTGCCATTGTTACCCCTTCTTTCCTAATTTATTATATTTCTATTATATATTGATAAATAATAATTATCAATAGAAATTAAATATATTTTTAAACAATACTCCTTTAATATTATTCCCAACAAAATTTTAATATACACTATACACCTAATGTTAACAAATTATTAATATTATGATACTCTATAGCTGTTATAATATTATCGTGATCAAATAATTTGTGGAGGGAATTGAAATGTATAAATTAATAGCTTTAGATATGGATGGTACTCTATTGAATGAAAATAAAGAAATTTCAAAATCAAATTTAGAAGCAATACAATTTGCAAGAAGAAAGGGAATTAAGGTTGTTTTAGCTACTGGGAGACCAACCAAGGGCATAGAAAAATATTTAAAGGAACTTAACCTTATAGATGAAAATGAATATGCTGTATCTTATAATGGAGCTGTTGTACAAGAAGTGAAATCAGGAAAAATTATAGCAAAAAATGTTATGTCATTAGATGATTTAAAACAATTATATAATTTAAGTAAAGAATTAAATGTAAACATACATGCTTTAACTCCAAATAGCTGCATAACACCTAAAATAAATCAGTATAGTGAACTTGAAGCTACAATGAACAATATACCATTGGAAATTGTTGATTTTGATGCTATAGATAAAAATACAACTATCGTAAAAATAATGTTTGTCGATCCCGAGGAAAAGTTAAATAAAGTTATTGAATTGCTTCCAAAGGAATTATATGACAAATATACAATAGTTAGAAGTGCACCATTCTTTTTAGAATTTCTAAATAAGAAGGTCAATAAGGGATTTGGCGTAAGATTACTTGCAGAGAAACTTGGAATTAAACCAAGTGAAGTAATCTGCATAGGAGATGCTGAAAATGACATACATATGATAGAATTTGCGGGTTTAGGAGTTGCTATGGGAAATGCATTTCCAGAAGTAAAGAAAAAAGCTGATTATGTAACAAAGACTAACGAAGAAGATGGAGTTGCCCACGTAATAAAAAAGTTTGTGTTAAAGGAAGAAACAGCATAAAAAGCACTGCCTATGGCAGTGCTTTAATACTACTAAAATTGAGTAAGCCTGTAAGCCGAGTTCTGTCGAGAATGGTCATCTATCTAGACCTACTGTTGCCAGTAGGTTCAAGCGACACTACCCGAGGGCGTGCCGGGCCAGCACATACGCCCTTCTACTTGGTCTTGCTCCAGGTGGGGTTTACAGAGCCACACTGTCGCCAGTGTGCTGGTGAGCTCTTACCTCACCTTTCCACCCTTACCACGCAACAAAAGTTGCACTCATCAATCCAAAGATTGATTATGGCGGTATATCTCTGTTGCACTTTCCTTAGGGTCGCCCCCACTGGGTATTACCCAGCACCCTGCCCTATGGAGCTCGGACTTTCCTCTCCCGTAAAAAATTACGGCAGCGACCATTCAGCTTACTCAACATTATTTCGTTGTTACATTTTTAGATTATATCACTTATAATCGACTTTGTAAACAAGAATAATTTACCTACAGAGATTTCGCATCTAATTTCCAGTAAAGCTTTTTTCTTTATAGGAAATTAGATTTTTTCTATTTTATTGAAATTTTGGAAGGGAAAAAGGCCGTAGGCCATGTATATAGATACACCTTCCCCCTCCCCATCATAATGAAAAGCTGTATTTCCAATTTTATTATCGACTATGCGGTGTTAAAAATTGGATTAATCCAATTCATAATTATCAACATTTCATCTTTCAAATCTTCTATTATATTTATCTGCAAAAGCCTTTTTTCTCTGAATCCTCGAATGTTTCTAAAAAAGTATAATTGGGTTAAGTTAAAGGCTATTATCATGAATCCAACTATAG
>NZ_FQVG01000060.1 GCF_900129265.1 Caloramator proteoclasticus DSM 10124
TTCATGATAATAGCCTTTAACTTAACCCAATTATACTTTTTTAGAAACATTCGAGGATTCAGAGAAAAAAGGCTTTTGCAGATAAATATAATAGAAGATTTGAAAGATGAAATGTTGATAATTATGAATTGGATTAATCCAATTTTTAACACCGCATAGTCGATAATAAAATTGGAAATACAGCTTTTCATTATGATGGGGAGGGGGAAGGTGTATCTATATACATGGCCTACGGCCTTTTTCCCTTCCAAAATTTCAATAAAATAGAAAAAATCTAATTTCCTATAAAGAAAAAAGCTTTACTGGAAATTAGATGCGAAATCTCTGTTTTTATATTATATATCTTGAATAAAAAATGTATTTAATATACAATTAATAAATAGAATAAGAAGTTTTGGGAGGTTTAAAAATGGCTGTTAAAGTAAATAATGAATTTGGTTTTATAGAATACTCTGATGAAGTTTTAGCAAACATAGCTGGTGCAGCTACAATGGAGTGTTATGGAGTTGTTGGAATGGCATCAAAGAGAGCAAGTGATGGATTTTGGGAATTACTAAAAAGAGAAAATCTAAGTAAAGGTGTTAAAATAATATCTGAAGACGATGGAATTATAGTTAATCTTTACATCATAGTTGAATATGGAACAAAGATATCAGTAATTGCTGATAACATAATGCAAAAGGTTAAGTATACAATTGAAGCTTTAACAGGAATAGATGTAAAAAAGATCACTGTAAATATTCAAGGAATAAGAGTGTAATGTTAGGAGGTACTGACTTTGAAGATTAATGTTATTGATGGACATAGCTTAAAAAATATGATTATAAATGGTGCATATGAGCTTGAAAGAAACAAAGAAATGGTTAATGCACTTAACGTTTTCCCTGTTCCAGATGGTGATACTGGAACTAATATGTCAGCTACTATGATGTCAGCAGTAACAGAACTTAATAAGGTTACAAATGAGAATATAAAGGCAGTTGTTGATGCAGCTTCTATGGGAACATTAATGGGGGCAAGAGGTAACTCCGGTGTTATTTTGTCACAGCTTATAAGGGGATTTGCTAAATTTTTAAAGGATAAAGAAAAAGTATCTACTAAGGATTTTGCACTTGCTTTAAAGGAGGGAGTAGCAACTGCCTATAAGGCAGTTATGAAACCAACTGAAGGTACCATATTAACAGTATCAAGAGAATCAGCAGATAAAGCAATTGAAATTGCAAAGCATACGTCAGACTTTGAAGAATTTTTAACTCAAGTTTGTAAGGCAGCAGAGCAATCTTTAAATAAAACTCCAGAAATACTACCTGTATTAAAACAGGCAAATGTTGTTGATGCAGGTGGTATGGGACTTTTAGTAATTTATAAAGGAATGTTAAAATACATAATAGAGGGTAAAGTTGAAGAGATTAAAAAGGACTTTGAAACAAAGAAAGAAGAAAAAGTTATTGTTCAAGATGTATTTAATACAGAGGATATTAAGTTTGCCTATTGTACAGAGTTCTTTATTAAAACAAAGGGAGCAGACCCTGATAAATTTAAGAATAAGATAGAGCATCTTGGAGATTCAATGGTTGTAGTTGGTACAGAAGAATTAATAAAGGTACACATCCATACTAATAATCCTGGAATTGTTCTTGAAGAGGCATTAAAAGTTGGAGAACTTATGAAGATAAAAATAGATAATATGAAGGAACAACATAGACATATTGTGGATGAAGAAGAAAAGATAGAAGTAAAAAGTGAAGCTAAGCAGGAAGAGAAGGAATATGGAATTGTAACTGTTGCAATGGGGGAGGGGATAACAAACATATTTAAGGATTTAGGAGCTGATTTTGTAATTGAAGGCGGCCAAACAATGAATCCAAGTACACAGGATATTTTATCAGCAATTAATAGTATTAATGCTAAAAACATTTTTGTTTTACCTAACAATAGTAATATAATATTAGCTGCTGAGCAGGCAAGAGATCTATCAAACAAAAATGTTTATGTTGTACCAACTAAGAGCATACCTCAAGGAGTTACTGCACTTGTATCCTTTGACTATGATGCAAGTCCAGATGAAAACTTTGAAGCATTGTGTGAAGTTATAAAAACTGTAAAAACAGGTCAAGTAACATTTGCTGTTAGAGATACCGTATTTAATGATGTAGAAGTTAAAGAGGGTAATAAGATTGCAATTGCCAATGGCAAATTAATAGAAGCTTCTGAAGACCTTGAAGAAATTACATTAAAGTTAATAGATACATTGGTAGATGAGAATAGCCAATTGATAACAGTGTTCTATGGTAATGGAATAACTGAAGAAGATGCAGAGGTTTTACAAGGTAAATTAGAAGAAAAGTATAAGAATTTAGATGTTACTATATATTATGGTGGACAACCACTTTATTATTATTTAATATCTGTAGAATAATTATTATAAACGCCATGGATTAAAAGTTCATGGCGTTTAAAAATAAAAAGGACGTGACAATATGGATATAAGATACTTAAAGGGTGTTGGAGAAAAAAATGCACATTATTTAAATTTGCTTGGAATTAAAACAGTTGAAGATGCTATTTATTATTTTCCAAGAGATTATGAGGACAGACAAAGTATAAAAAAAATTAAGGATTTAAAGGATGGGGAAATAGCAACCTTGATAGTTGAGGTTGCTCTAATTAATGGTACAAAAAAAACACAGTCTGGGAAAAGACTTACTTCTGTTGTTTTTAAAGATGATACAGGATATATTACAGGTATATGGTTTAATCAACCTTATATGAAGAAAACGTTTAAAGTTGGCGAAAAAGTATTACTTTATGGAAAAATAAATAGAAGATATGCAGAACTACAGATAGTAGATCCTAAGTATGAAAAAAACTATCAGGAAAGTTTAGAAGTTGGTGAAAATATTTTACCTCTATATCCATTAAATAAATATATGACTCAAAAGAATTTAAGAAAAATTATAAAAAATGCTTTAGATAAAAAAGAAGATGTAGTTCAGGAGATATTACCTCAAAAGCTTTTAAGAGATTATAAACTATTAGATATTTATACAGCTATAGAAAACATACATTTCCCTGAGAGTAAATATATGTTAGATAAAAGTATTTATAGGTTGAAGTTTGAAGAACTTTTTATATTACAACTTGGATTACAATATTTTAAAAAAAGTATAAGCTCAGACTTAACTGCATATCCTATACAATTATCGGATAAATTAAAGGATTTAAAGGAGGCTCTGCCCTTTGAACTTACTAATGCACAATCAAGAGCAGTTAGAGAAATTTTACTTGATATGAAGAAGAACAAACCTATGAATAGATTAGTTCAGGGTGATGTAGGTTCAGGTAAAACTGTTATTGCAGCAATTGCAATGTTTAATTGTGCAATGGCAGGATATCAAGCGGCTATGCTGGCACCTACTGAAATTTTAGCAGAACAGCACTATCATTCTGTTAAATCTCTTTTAGATAGATTTGGATTAAATATAGAACTGATAACGGGAAGTACCTCTAAAAAACAAAAGGAAAAAATATTAGAAGCCCTTTTAAATGGGGAAATTGATATAATTATAGGCACACATGCACTACTACAAGAAAATGTTGAATTTAAAAACTTGGCATTGGTTGTTACAGATGAGCAGCATAGATTTGGTGTAAGACAAAGGTCATCACTTATTTCAAAGGGACATAATCCCCACGTTTTGGTTATGACTGCAACACCTATACCAAGAACTCTTGCTCTCTTTTTATATGGTGATATGGATATATCTATAATAAATGAACTTCCAAAGGGAAGGCAGAAGATAGATACTTACTTTGTTAGAAGCACAATGAGGGAGAGAGTATATAATTTTATAAAAAAAGAGGTAGAGGAAGGTAAGCAAGCATATATTGTGTGTCCATTAGTTGAGGAATCTGAAAAGATAGAAGCAATTTCTGCAGAGGAGGCATACGAATATCTTGTAAATAATATATTTAATGGAAATACAAATATGGCGGCTATATTGCACGGAAAAATGTCAAATGAAGAAAAAGAATTCATAATGCAAAATTATAAAGATGGGAAAATAAAGGTTTTAGTGTCCACTACTGTTGTAGAAGTAGGAGTTAATGTTCCTAATGCAACTGTTATGGTAGTAGAGAATGCCGAGAGATTTGGACTTGCACAGCTACATCAATTAAGAGGAAGGGTTGGAAGAGGTAATTTAAAGTCCTACTGCATATTAATATCCGATGCGACTAATAAAGAATCAATTGAGAGATTGAACATTATGACTAAAACAAATGATGGATTTGTTATATCAGAAAAGGATTTAGAATTAAGAGGAACAGGGGAGCTTTTTGGTTTAAGACAACATGGTTTGCCGGATTTAAAGATAGCAGATATTTTAAAAGATATTGAGATTTTAAAAACTACAAAGGATTTAGCTAAAAAAATAATCGAAGAAAATATAATTGATAATGAAGAATTTATACCTTTAAAAAATAAAATAAATTTTCTATTTAAAGAAAAAATTGATACAGCTACGTTTAACTAACAAAAATAGCACCTCCGTTAATAGTCATCTCTAATTACCAGAGTAAAAAACTCAAAATGGGTTAAATTAATAATAGAAAACAAACAGGAGGTGCATTAAAATGAAAAACAGAACAATAGTACCTGAAGCTAAGGCAGCATTACAACAGTTTAAGTATGAGGTTGCAAATGAAATAGGAGTTCAAGTTCCAACATCAGGATATTGGGGAAATATGACATCAAGAGATTGTGGTTCAGTAGGTGGCTACATGGTTAAGAAGATGGTAGAAGCTTACGAAAGAAACTTAGCAGGTAAATAACAATACAAAAGAAAAGGGGCCTTTTAATAAGGTCCCTTTTCTTTTGTATGTAACAACGAAATTATTAACAAAAATTAAAATAATTCAAAAAATAAAGAAAAACGTAATTAAAAGAATATGAATTTAAAAAATAATGAAAAAATCATTTTTTTTGACTTGATAAAATGAAGGAAATAATGCATAATATTATTAGAAGATTGCGAAAGCAAGAGGGGGTATTTAAATGGTTAAAGTAAAAATGTCACCTGCTGACTATGTAGCACATGTAATTGAAAATGTAAAGAAGAGAAATCCTCATGAGCCTGAATTTTTACAAGCAGTTGAAGAAGTTCTTCCTTCACTAATACCTGTTTTGGAAAAACACCCAGAATATATTGAAGAAAACCTATTAGAAAGATTTTGTGAACCAGAAAGACAAATAATGTTTAAAGTGCCATGGGTTGATGACCAAGGAAATCTACATGTAAATAGAGGATTTAGAGTTCAATTTAATGGTGCAATTGGACCATATAAGGGAGGATTAAGATTCCATCCATCAGTTACATTAAGTGTAATTAAATTCTTAGGATTTGAGCAAATATTAAAGAATTCATTAACAGGTCTACCAATAGGCGGTGGAAAAGGTGGTTCAGATTTTGACCCAAGAGGAAAATCTGATGCTGAAATAATGAGATTCTGTCAAAGCTTTATGACAGAGCTATACAGACATATAGGACCAGACGTTGATGTTCCTGCAGGAGATATTGGAGTTGGTGCAAGAGAAATAGGTTATTTATATGGCCATTATAGAAGAATTAGAGGTGCCTTTGAAAATGGTGTATTAACAGGAAAAGGACTATCATATGGCGGTAGCTTAATAAGACCAGAAGCAACAGGATATGGAGTTACATATTTCTGTCAAGAAATGCTAAAACACGATGGAGAAACATTTGAAGGTAAGACAGTTGCTGTTTCAGGATTTGGTAATGTTGCATGGGGTGCTTGTAAGAAGGTTGCTGATTTGGGTGGTAAGGTTGTTACTCTATCAGGACCAGACGGATATATATACGATCCAGATGGAGTTGTAGGAGAAAAGATTGATTATCTATTAGAAATGAGAAACTCAGGAAGAGATAGAGTACAAGATTATGCTGATAAGTTTGGAGTTCAATTCTTCCCAGGAGAAAAACCATGGGGTGTAAAGGTTGATATAGTAATGCCTTGTGCAACTCAAAACGATATACATTTAGAACATGCTAAGCAAATTGTTGCTAATGGTGTTAAGTATGTTTGTGAAGGTGCTAATATGCCTTGTACAAATGAAGCTATACAATATTTCTTAGAAAATGGAGTAGTTGTTGGACCAGCAAAGGCTGCTAATGCAGGTGGTGTTGCAACATCAGCACTTGAAATGTCACAAAACAGCATGAGAATGTCTTGGACAGCTGAAGAAGTAGACCAAAAATTACACCAAATAATGGTAAATATATATAACAATGTTGTTAAGGCATCAGAAGACTATGGATTTGGATATAATCTTGTAGCAGGTGCAAATATTGCTGGATTTATAAAGGTTGCAGATGCAATGCATGCACAAGGAAACTATTAATAAAAAAGAACCCTTCGGGGTTCTTTTTTATTGCCTCAATGGTTTGCATTTTACTTTTTTGCAATATGTGTTAAAATATTTAAAGGCTTATACAAGGAGGGCATTATATGAGGATAATAACAGGTATTGCAAGAGGAAGGATTATTAAAGCACCAGATGGATTAAATACAAGACCTACATCAGATAGAGTAAAGGAATCAATGTTTAATATATTAGATTATCATTATAGCTATGAAAATGTACTTGATTTGTTTGCAGGTAGTGGAAATTTAGGATTAGAGGCAATAAGTAGAGGGGCTAAAAAGTGCATTTTTATTGAACAAAACAAAGAAGCCTATAATTATTTAGTTGATAATATAAAAAATCTTAAGTTTGAAGATTATTGCCAACACTATAGACAGGATGCCTTTGCGGCGGTAGAGATTTTAGCAAAACGCGGTGAGAAATTTGATTTGATATTCTTAGATCCCCCATATAGTAAGGGATTAGTAGAAAAGTCTATTAAGTCCATTTACGAAAAGGGTTTATTAGATGATAATGGTGTTATTGTATCTGAACAGGATGTAAATGATGTCCTACCAGATATAATTGGCAATATTAAAAAAGTAAGGGTAGAAAAATACGGACGAACTGCGATAGCCTTTTGGAGTAAGGAGGAATAAAATGTCAAAGGTAGTTGTATATCCAGGCAGCTTTGATCCTATCACAAATGGGCATCTTGATATAATACAAAGGGCATCTAAAATTTTTGATAGGGTAATAGTTGCTGTATTAGAAAATCCAGAGAAAAAAAACCCTCTGTTTAATGTAAATGAGAGGGTTGAATTAATAAAGAGAGTTACAAAAGATTTAGAAAATGTGGAAGTCGAAAGTTTCAAAGGTCTATTAATAGATTTTATGAGAAAAAAGGAATCAAAAATAATAATAAAAGGTCTTCGTGCTGTTTCTGATTTTGAATACGAGTTTCAAATGGCTCTTATGAATAATAAATTAGATGAAAACATTGAAACATTGTTTATGATGACAAGCAGCCAATATTCCTATTTAAGCTCATCCTCAGTTAAACAGGTAGCAATGTATGGTGGATGCTTAAAGGGATTAGTTCCAGATGAAATTATAGATGATATAAAGGAAAAATTTACAGTCAGTCGGTAGTTTTTTTATTACATAAATAGTAAAAAGTATTTAAAATTAAAATGAGAATTAATAATGAAATAGCTGAATATACAAACAAATGATTTATATTAATTTGGTAATTAAATTTAATTGTATTAATATTTGTTATTTTACATATAAAATAGCAAACTATTGAAGATAATATGCCGTGATTAATTTTTGACAGTATATATTTTTTAAAACTAACATTACAACCATAAAGAACGCCCTTTACTTGATAAAGTATTGAAATTCCACTAAAGGATAAAATAAAGCTGATTACCAACAGTTTATTAGAAATACTTGATGAAACTATAAGTTTACAGCCGTTAGATATTTCAAAAAGTGATTTAATGAAAATCGAAAGGCTAAAACTATTAACATTAAATAATTTTGATAATATAACAGATATTATATTAAAAAAACTAATTGTATCCAACAGGTTAATTATTACTGAAAAAAATATAATATATCCAGATATAAATCCCATAGTTATTAGGGAGTTTTTGATTGAATTGTTTAAATTTAAAATAGTATTTTTATGTTCATATATATAATCCCTTTTTTCTCTTTTAGAGAACAGATTACATATAATGCCGTTCAATACAGAAGCTATTATATGAGATGCATATAAAATATATCCTAATAGATTACTCTTTAACATACCAGCACCTACGGCACCTATTATAAACAAAGGGCCTGATGTGCTGCTAAAGGTAAGTATTCTTTCCCCTTCTTTAGGGGATATTTTTTTTGCCTCAATAAGCTCTTTAACTACCTTTGCTCCTGCAGGATAGCCTGAAAAAATGCTAATTATAAAGGCATATGCACCATATCCTGATGTTTTAAATATGCTATTTATAGGCTTATTGAAAATAATAGCAATGTTTTCTGCAATTCCAACTGACATAAGTAAATCATTTATAATGAAAAATGGAAAAAGAGAAGGGAAGACTGTATACAAAAATAAATTTAATCCATCCTTTGCAGAATTTAAAGATACATTTGGGTTTAAGATTATTAAAATTAAAATTACAAAAATCATTAATTTTAATCCTGCATTATTATATTTTTTTATAAATAATAATATAAATGATAGTGCAATTAGTATAAAAAATATTTTTTCCATAGCCACCTCAGAACTCTTTTTTATTTAATATTTATGATTGGCGGGGATGGTATATGTATAAAAATCTAAAAATAGGATTAGCATTAGGTTCTGGAGCATCAAGGGGACTTGCACATATTGGAGTAATAGAAGTATTAGAAAAATACGGAATAATAGCAGACGCGGTATCAGGAAGCAGTATAGGTTCAGTGATTGGTGCATTATATTGTAGTGGTTTTGATTTTAAATATGCAGCATCTCTTTGTAAAAACCTTAATAAAAAGACCTATATTGATGTATCAGTACCAAGATTAGGTTTTATAAAAGGTGAAAGAATATGCGAAATAATGAAATTATTAACTAAGGATAAGGAATTTAAGGACTTAAATAAAAAATTTTTTGTTGTTGCTACTGATTTAAAAAGTAAAAGACTTGTTGTATTCGAAGAGGGGAAAATTTATGAAGCAATTAGAGCAAGTATATCTATACCCGGTGTTTTTATTCCGGTTTATAAGGATAATATGCTTTTGGTGGATGGAGGTGTATTAGAAAGAGTCCCGGCTAAAATATTGAAAAATTATGGTGTTGACTATGTAATAGGTGTAGATGTTGGATTTAATCTAAAGACATCAAATTGCAAAAGTATATTTCACGTTCTTTATGAATCCATAGATTTAATGGAGAAGGAATTATTTGAACTTAAAAAGCAGGAGGCAGATAAGCTTATAAGGGTTGATATTGACGATGTAGATCCTATTGGTTTTGAACATGCAGAGGAGACTATAGAAAAGGGAAGACAGGCAGCTATAAATGAAATAGAGGGGTTAATAAAGGAATTAGATTTTATAGCTGCCAGTAGATAGGGCTTGTTTTTAAATCACCTTTAGATAGTTTTTTATTGCCCTTTAGTGCAAGTGCATAGATGTCAGATGAATCAATATCTAATTTTAATAATTCATAATCATCCCTTTTAGGGTTTGATATTATTGGAATAGAAGATTGCTTTTTCATCATTTTGATAAGTTCACGACCTTTATTATTAAAACCTAAAATTCTTATGTATTCAGGTCTTCTATTTACTTTATAAAGTATATCGTTTGTATGGTTTAATAATATATTTATTAGTATACGTTGAATTCTTGTTTGTGTATATCTCTTAGACTTTACATATTCTATAAGCTTAAATATGTCATATGTATTTTCTGCAGCCTGTTTTAGTTTAAATTCTAATCCCTCTGATACATCTATTATATTTTTAAGTTCATTTGGTGATTTTGTTCTTATTAAATAATAAATTAAGTCCTCGAAGCTTTTTAAGCTTATGGGGGCATTATTATTTTTTATTTCTTCTTTAATTATTTTGTAGCAGAATTCAGGCATAGAATTTAAAACTTCTTGATTGTTTATATTTTTTCTTATAGAGGTTGCACTGGATATATTTCCTGTTAAGTTCTCTTGATTATATTTATTTACGACTCTTTTTATTGTAAAGGGCTTTAAATTTGAGTTTAATTTCAAGATTGACTTTATATATTCGATTCCCAGTATATTATTTGAGTTTTTTAGTATATTTTCTACATTAATATCATTTACATTTAACAAATTGTGATATATTATATAATTGTTGAGACTTTTTAACCTGGCAGAAGGAAATGATATCCCTAATTTAAGGTAATCTTTTAAATATTGTTTATATTCATAGGGTTCATAGACTAAAACTTCTGCAATTTTATAGAGTAGAGATATATCTCCACATTCACTACCAAAACATACGTTATTAACGATTTTAGTTGAATCTAAGGTTGCTATAGCACCAAAGGCAAAGCCTTCTGCACTTGATTTTGAGTATATTACAGGAAGTTCTATTACTAAATCTACACCAGCATATAGGGCCATCTTTGTTCTTGACCATTTATCAACAAAGGCAGGCTCGCCACGCTGTACAAAAGAACCACTCATAACGGCAATTAGTGCATCGCACTTTGTTATTTCCTTTGTTTTATTTATATGATAAATATGACCATTATGTAGTGGATTGTATTCTACAATTATTCCTGTAACATTCATTAATAATACCTCCTAATAATATGATATCTATATTATATTTATAAAAAGATTATTTGTCACGCATTGATAAATAGTTTTACAATGCGTAATAATATAAAAAGAAAGGGGTATGATTATGTCAATAATGCAAACTATATGGGAAAAAGCAAGACAAGACAAGAAAAGAATAGTTTTACCAGAAGGAAATGAAAAAAGAACTGTAAAGGCTGCTGAAATAATTAAAAGAGAAGGTCTAGCTGAGGTTGTTTTAATAGGTAAAAGAGAAGAAATTGAAGCAACAGCAAAGGAAGTTGGAGCAAACATAGAGGGTGTAGAAATAATTGACCCAGTTTCATCAGAAAAATTTGATACATATGCAGAAAAATTTTATGAATTAAGAAAGAGTAAGGGAGTAACAATAGAACAAGCAAGAGAGATAATTAAGGATGAAATATACTTTGGTACAATGATGGTAAAGATGAAGGATGCAGATGGTCTTGTTTCAGGTGCTATTCACTCAACAGGGGACCTTTTAAGACCAGCTCTTCAAATAATAAAGACAGCACCAGGTATGTCAATAGTTTCAAGCTGCTTTGTTATGGAAATACCAAACAAGCAATATGGTGAAGATGGATTGATGTTATTTGCAGATTGTGCTGTTAATCCAAATCCAACAGCAGAGGAACTTGCTTCAATTGCAATAGCTACAGCAAACACTGGAAAAGTATTGTGTGGAATTGAACCAAGAATTGCTATGTTATCCTTCTCAACTAAGGGGAGTGCAAAGCATGAACTTGTAGATAAGGTTGTTAAGGCTACTGAAATAGCAAAGGAAAAGGCACCACACTTAATGATAGATGGAGAATTACAATTAGATGCTGCAATAGTACCAAAGGTTGCTGAATTAAAGGCTCCAAATAGTACAGTTGCAGGTAAAGCTAATGTTTTAGTATTCCCTGATTTACAAGCTGGTAATATAGGATATAAGCTTGTTCAAAGATTAGCTAATGCTGAAGCAATAGGACCAATATGCCAAGGATTTGCTGCACCTGTAAATGACTTATCAAGAGGATGCAGCATTGAAGATATAGTAAATGTTGTTGCTATAACAGCAGTTCAAGCACAAGGAATCAATCTATAAAATAAGGAAAGGGGATAAACTAATGAAGGTATTAGTAATCAACTGTGGAAGTTCATCTTTAAAGTATCAATTAATTAATATGGAAAATGAAAAGGTAATGGCAAAGGGCCTTGTTGAAAGAATAGGTATAGAAGGCTCACAACTTAAGCATCAACCAGAAGGAATGGATAAAATTGTTGTTGAAAAGCCAATGAAGGATCATAAGGATGCTATTAAGGTAGTTCTTGATGCTCTTTTAGATGAAAACTATGGTGTAATTAAAGATATGAATGAAATTTCAGCTGTAGGTCATAGAGTAGTTCATGGTGGTGAAAAATATTCAGGATCAGTTCTAATTACAGAGGATGTTATGAAGGTTCTTGAAGAATGTACACACCTTGCACCATTACATAACCCACCAAACATTATAGGAATTAATGCATGTAAGGATTTAATGCCACAAACTCCAATGGTTGCTGTTTTTGATACTGCATTCCATCAAACAATGCCAAAGCATGCATATATGTATGCACTACCATATGAATTATATGAAAAGCATGGAATAAGAAGATATGGATTCCATGGAACATCCCACAAGTATGTATCAAAGGTTGCAGCAGAACAAGTTGGTAAGGATATTAAGGACTTAAAGATAATTACTTGTCACTTAGGAAATGGTGCAAGCGTTGCGGCAATAGATGGTGGAAAATCAGTTGATACAAGTATGGGATTCACTCCACTTGAAGGTCTTGCAATGGGAACAAGATGTGGAGATATTGACCCAGCTATAGTAACTTTCCTACAAAAGGAAGAAAATTTAAGCTATGAAGAAGTAAACAATATAATGAATAAAAAATCAGGTGTACTTGGAATTTCAGGTGTAAGCAGTGACTTTAGAGATATTGAAAACGCAGCTTTTGATGGAAATGAAAGAGCTCAATTAGCACTTGATGTATTCCACTATAAAGTAAAAAAATATATAGGTGCTTATACTGCAGCTATGGGCGGACTTGATGTATTAGTATTTACTGCTGGACTTGGCGAAAATTCACCAGAAACAAGATTTGAAGTATGCAAGAATATGGAATATCTTGGAATTAAAGTTGATGCAGAAAAGAATAAGGTAAGAGGAAAGATACAAGAAATTTCAACAGAAGATTCAAGGGTTAAGGTGTTTGTAATACCAACTAACGAAGAATTAATGATAGCTCGTGATACTGTTGAAATAGTAAGAGGATTATAATAAAATTATGGGAAGAAAAATAAACATATTTTTCTTCCCATATCATAATTTAAGCCTTGACTTTTCAAAATACAGCTTATATAATTAATTGTGGCACTTTGATTGAGGTGAGTTTATGAAGATTGATGTACAGGATTTACTTACAGGTAAATCTGAAAGTAAAATAGTTAGTGAAGATTTCAATCTAAAAACATTGGATTTTAATAACAATGAGTATTCATTTGAAGGGCCTATACATATAGAAGGTACTTTAAATAAAAATGAGGATGGTATTTTTTTTAAAGGTAACATTTTTGCTAAGGTTAAAACTGTTTGCTCAAGGTGCCTTGATGAAGTGGTTAAGGATTTAAATATTGATTTTGAAGAAGAGTTTAACAAGTCACAGGATGAATTAGGTTATACAATCAATGACAACAAAATTGATATAACAAAATTAATAGAGGATAATATATTTCTAAATGTACCTTTAAAAACTCTTTGTAGTGAATCCTGTAAAGGATTGTGCCCAGTTTGTGGCACAAATTTAAATAAATCAACTTGTAGTTGTGATACACAAATTATTGATCCACGACTAGAAAAATTAAAAAATTTTTTTAACCGAGATTAAGGAGGTGTAACTATGGGTAATCCAGCCAGAAGACATTCAAAGTCAAGAAGAGATATGAGAAGAGCACAAACTTGGAAATTAGCTATGCCAGGAATGGTTGAGTGCCCACAATGCCATGAAATGAAACTTGCACATAGAGTGTGTGGAAATTGTGGTTACTACAAAAATAGAGTAGTTGTTGAGAAATAAGAAAGTCTCTTGTAGACTTTCTTTTTTTATATAAAAAATTTGTTCCAAATAAAATTATTTCATTGCTTTATTATTAGACTATGTTAAAATAAAAATTTTAGTAATTTTTACAACTATCTTGAATTAATTTGAAAAAATAGTATACTAAAAATTAACAAAGTAAGGAGGGATACAATGAGAGTTGTAATAGATGCAATGGGTGGAGATAATGCTCCACAGGAGATAGTAAAGGGTGCAGTTGAAGCTGCAAAGGAATTTAATTTAGATATTATTTTAGTAGGTAGAGAAGAGGAAGTAAAAAATGAAATAAAAAAGTATGATACTACTGGATTAAATATTGAAATTGTTAATGCTACAGATATTATTGAGAATAACGAATCACCAACTATGGCTATAAGAAGGAAAAAAGATTCATCATTAGTTATTGCCTTTAAATTATTAAAGGAAGGAAAAGCTGACGCACTTATATCTGCTGGAAGTACAGGTGCTATTTTAGCAGGAGGTATATTCCTATTAGGAAGGATAAAAGGAATCGATAGAGCTGCTTTGACTCCGGTATTGCCAGGTAAAAATGGCCCATTTGTAATTGTTGATGCTGGAGCAAACGCAGATTGTAAACCTAACAATTTACTACAATTTGCTATGATGGGAGAAGTGTATGTAAATAAGGTTTTGGGAATTAATACTCCAAAGATAGCACTTGCAAATATAGGTTCAGAGGAAGAAAAGGGTAATGAATTGACAAAACAAAGCTTTGAACTTATAAAAAATAGAATAAATGGATTTGTAGGTAATATAGAAGGAAGAGATATACCAAATGGCGATGTTCAAGTTGTTGTGTGCGATGGATTTACAGGAAATATGATTTTAAAGGTATATGAAGGAGTAGCAGGTACCATATTTGAAATTTTGAAAAAGGAAATAATGTCAACTTTAAGAAGTAAGATAGGAGGACTTCTTTTAAAACCTGTATTTAAAAATTTTAAAAGGAAATTTGACTATACAGAATATGGAGGGGCGATACTGCTTGGTGTTGATGGTCTGGTTATAAAGGCCCATGGAAGCTCAAATGCAAAGGCCTTTAAAAACGCAATAAGACAGGCTAAAGCTGCCTATGATGGCGGAATACTTGATGATATAAAGGAAGAGTTACTTAAGATAAATATTGAATAAGAAATACAATCTATTCATAATATAAATAAGACAGAAGTTTCGCAGATTAAAAAATAAATAGGGCGTAGCCCCTTGATATGTAATGGTTTAGATGAATAATAATTGAAATATGTAAATTCCGATTTTTACTGGAAAAAATTTAGGGTTTAAAAATGAAAACATCCTTTCTATAATGAATTTTGCTACAAACCCAATAGAAAGGATGTTTTGAGATGAACAAGCGTTATTTAAAACAAATGCTCACCTACTTCTCTAAGGTATACCATCTTGGAGAAAAAATCAAGGGGTTAAAAG
>NZ_FQVG01000008.1 GCF_900129265.1 Caloramator proteoclasticus DSM 10124
TTCATGATAATAGCCTTTAACTTAACCCAATTATACTTTTTTAGAAACATTCGAGGATTCAGAGAAAAAAGGCTTTTGCAGATAAATATAATAGAAGATTTGAAAGATGAAATGTTGATAATTATGAATTGGATTAATCCAATTTTTAACACCGCATAGTCGATAATAAAATTGGAAATACAGCTTTTCATTATGATGGGGAGGGGGAAGGTGTATCTATATACATGGCCTACGGCCTTTTTCCCTTCCAAAATTTCAATAAAATAGAAAAAATCTAATTTCCTATAAAGAAAAAAGCTTTACTGGAAATTAGATGCGAAATCTCTGAGTATGAGGTGTTATTATGGAAAAGATTTTACTTATTGTTTCCCGCTCTGCTGCTTTTTTGATAGATTGGATTGTATTTATCATAGTTTATTTAATATTATCAGAACTGGGTGCATATGCATATATTCTATCTCTATTTGCTTTATTTATATATAGAGTATTTATGCAGGCTAAATTTGGGCAGACATTAGGTATGATGCTTTTAAAGGTTAGACTTTCTGATTATTCCTATAAAATTGCTCTTAAAAGAGAGATATTTAGAATAGCCTCAAGCTTTTTTTACATAGGTTACCTATATGCCCTTTTTGACAAAAAACTTAGAACCCTTCACGATATATCCTCAGGCGTTTATGTGGACTATGTGGATAAAAAAAGGGAGGAAACAAATACAAATAAATTAATACTATATATTTCATACTTTTTACTAATAGTTTCAATGTTAAAGGGTACCTCAAGATTTTTATTAGATGAAATTGGACAATTTGGACTTGAAAAATATGCCATATCGGATGAATACTTTCAAAGCTTTGAGGGAGATAACCTTTTAAGCTTATCCCAAGAGGAACTTTATCTTAAAACTGTAGGGCGTAGATATACTGCAATAATAGATGAAGCAGGAAAAAAGGTAATCTATAGAATATCAAATAAGCTAAAATACACAGAGGTATATAGGTTAAATAAAAGTGGAAATGAATTTATAGGGGAATATAAATTTAAGGTTGATTTTCCCATACAATTCATAGAAAGCATAAACTATAAAGGTGAAGACAGTTTTTGTGCAGTAACTCCAAAGGGAGAACTTATTATATTTTCAAACTGGGGAGATATATATGCAAAAAAATATATAAAAAATAAAGATGTTGTGAATATAAAAACTGGGGATTTAGATAAAGATGGTTTAGATGAAATAGTAATATTGAATAGAAATGCAGATATTGAAATATATAAATTAAATAAAGGCGAATTAAGCACAATGTTTTTTGGTAAAATTGGAGAGGATATTTTACCATCTGCCTTTATGATTGAGGATGGAATAATTGTTTTATCAAAGGGTGAAAATAAGACAAATATATATAAATATGATTTTAAGGAAGGGCAATTTATATATAAATTTAAAAGGCAAATCAAAAGAAAGGATATAACAAATATTTTTAAATTTGATGGTGGATATTTAATAAATAATATTGGAAGAAATAATATGATGTTTAAGGTAGGAAATATACAAATCTTTGAGGTATTAGATACTAATTTTAAAATAAAATATAATTTTGGAAAAAGACCTGCAAGAAGATATTCCTATATGGTAAGGATAGTGGAGGAAGTTTGTGATATAGATGGAGACGGTTTAGATGAATTGGTTGTAAAATCTATTGGAAAAGGTGATGTTATGGGGCATTCCTATAGAATTGAAGTATATAAACAAAATAAATTTTTACTGATGATAAATAGGATATTAACCCTGTGGTCTTGACAAAAACTATCAAATTTTGTACATTAATCTTAATAATGTTAAATGCTTTGAAGGAGAGAGTAACATAATACCGTGTCAAAAGAGAGCTGGGGTAGGTGAAAGCCAGCGGCATAGGGTTATGTGAAGATGGCTCTGGAGCACAGCAGTCGATATGTAGGCTGTTGCGGCATTGCCGTTATCCAAATTAAGGCCGAAAGGTGAAGTAGGGTGGTACCGCGATACCTCGCCCCTATATGGGGCGAGGTTTACTTTTTTATAGTATAAAAATTATAAAGTATAATAAATAATATTTCAAAAACAGATAAGTCTATAAACAATAGAAAGGAGAGAGAGATATGGAAAATAAGAGATTTTATATCACAACCCCAATTTATTATCCAAGTGATAAGCTACATATCGGTAATACCTATACAACTGTTGCAGCAGATGCATTGGCAAGATTCAAGAGATTAACAGGATATGATGTAATGTTTTTAACAGGAACAGATGAACACGGACAAAAGATACAAAGAATAGCAGAAAAAAATGGTGTTACTCCTAAAGAATACGTTGATAGGATTGTTGCTTCAATTAAGGAACTTTGGAAGACAATGAACATATCCTATGACAAATTTATAAGAACTACAGATGATTATCACGAAAAGGCAGTTCAATACATATTTAAAAAGCTATATGACAAGGGAGATATATACAAGGGATATTATGAAGGCTGGTACTGCACTCCTTGTGAATCCTTCTTTACAGAAACACAGCTAAAGGATGGTAAGTGTCCAGACTGTGGAAGAGATGTAGAATGGACGAAGGAAGAAGCGTATTTCTTTAAGCTATCTAAATATCAAGATAGATTACTAAAGTATATTGAGGAACATCCAGAATTCATTCAACCTGAAAGTAGAAAGAATGAAATGATAAATAACTTCCTAAAACCAGGACTTGAGGATTTATGCGTGTCAAGAACATCCTTTACTTGGGGAGTACCTGTAGAGTTTGATCCAAAGCACGTTGTATATGTTTGGATAGATGCCCTTGCAAACTACATAACTGCGTTAGGATATGGAAGTGAAGATGATACATTATACAAAAAATATTGGCCTGCAGATGTACATCTTGTAGGAAAGGATATAATAAGATTCCATACAATTATTTGGCCAATAATGCTTATGGCACTTGATTTACCACTACCAAAGCAGGTTTTTGGACACGGATGGCTGCTTGTTGATGGTGGAAAGATGTCAAAGTCAAAGGGAAATGTTGTAGATCCTGTTGTTCTTACAGAGCATTTTGGTGTTGATGCAGTAAGATACTATCTTTTAAGAGAGATACCATTTGGTCAAGATGGACAGTTTACAAATGAAATGTTTATAAAGAGAATAAACTCAGATCTTGCAAATGACCTTGGAAACCTTGTATCAAGAACATTAACAATGGTTGAAAAGTATTTCGATGGAGAAGTTTCAAGAGGACAAGAGGGTCAATATGATGATGAATTAAAGATTCTTGCAGTAGAGATTCCAACAAAAGTTGAAGAGCTTATGAATAAATACAGAATAAGTGATGCAATGGATGAAATATGGAAACTAATTTCAAGAGCAAACAAGTATATAGATGAAACTATGCCTTGGGTTCTTGCAAAGGACGAAAACAGCAAGGATAGACTTAAGGAAGTTTTATACAACCTATCAGAGACAATAAGATTTGTGACTACATTATTACAACCATTTATGCCAGATACAGCAGAAAAAATAAAAAATCAGTTTAACTTTGATGATTTAACTTGGGATTCAATTAAGACATTTGGAAACATTAAAAATGGAACAAGAGTAAAAAGAGGAGAACTTCTATTCCCAAGAATAGATGTTGAAAAGAAGCTTGAGGAACTTGAAAAGTTGAATAAAAAGGAAGAGAAGAAGGAGGAGAAGAAGATGGAACCTATAAAGAGTGAAATTACAATAGATGATTTTTCAAAAATAGATTTAAGGGTTGCTAAGGTTTTAGAGTGTGAAAGAATAGAGGGAGCAGATAAACTTCTAAAGTTAAAGGTTAATTTAGGTGGAGAGCAAAGACAGGTTGTTTCAGGAATTGCAAAACACTTTAAACCAGAAGAACTTATTGGAAAAAATGTTATATTAGTTGCTAACTTAAAGCCTGTAAAATTAAGAGGAGTAGACTCCTATGGAATGATTTTAGCAGCTTCAACTTCAGATAAAGAAAAGCTTGTTCTTGCTACAGTTGATGGCGATATAGAAACTGGTGCACAGGTTAAGTAAGGAGTGATAGCTTGATATTCGATACACACGCACACTATGACGATGAAGCCTTTAATGAAGATAGAGAAGAGGTTATAGACAAAATAAAGAAAGCAGGTGTTGGACTTGTACTAAATTGTGGTGCAAGTATTGAAGGGTGTTTTAATACAGTAGAACTTGCACAAAAATATGACTTTTTCTATGGTGCAGTTGGTCTTCATCCCCACGAGGCAGAAAAGAAGAATGATTTAAACGTTATTGGGGATTTACTTTCAAAGAATAAGATTGTTGCAGTTGGAGAAATTGGACTTGATTATTACTATCCCCACGATAGAGAAAAACAAAAAAGACTATTTATGGAGCAGATGGATTTAGCAAGGCAGTTAAATAAGCCAGTTGTAATTCACGATAGAGATGCCCACGAGGATACTTTAAAGATTATTAAAGAGTTTAAGGGGGTTACAGGGGTTCTTCACTGTTATTCCGGAAGCTATGAGTTTGCGAAGGAAGTTGTTAAACTTGGGTATTTTTTAGGCTTCACAGGAGTAGTTACCTTTAAAAATGCTAAAAAAACTGTGGAGGTTGTACAAAATATACCCCTTGAATATATTTTAGTTGAAACTGACTGCCCTTATATGGCACCAGAGCCTAATAGGGGAAAAAGAAATGATTCTTCATATTTAATTTATGTAATAGATAAGATTTCAAAGATAAAGGAACTTGATTATAAAAAGGTGGAGGAGACTACATATAAGAATGGTTTAAGGGCTTTTAATCTATAAGCCCTTAAATTAATTTTTTGTAAAAAATAATGAAAAGTGAATAATTGGGTTTTATTTTTTGCAATTTTTGTATATAATATTAACAAGTTGCCTCCGTGCTGGAAATAGAGTGTATAAATGCAATCATTTTTGTTTATAATTTTTTATATAAAATATGCCAAGTATAGGCATTTAAGAATTTTCCAGCTTGGGAAGCTGGGGCATTTGACAAATTATGTCGAAATGTGTATAATGTGATAGTTGTCCCTGGTCCCAATAAGGAGGTGTTAATATGAGCAATATGACCTCTAAGGTAAAGACCAGAATAATAGGTAATCCCAGGTTTCTAGGCATTGTAACCGCCTGTGTAGTTGCCTTTTTAATTCTTTATGTTCAGTCAGAGAAAACAGTAACAATAGTAGATGGTAAAGAAGTAGTTAAGGTGGCTACCTTTAAGGCAAGGGTTAAGGATGTCTTAGTGTCTTGTAATGTTAATGTAGGAGACAAGGATAAGGTTACACCTGGGCTTGACAGTAAAGTAGAAGATGACACTATTATAAATATAAAAAGAGCAGTTCCAGTTACCATCCAGGTTGATGGTAAAGTAATAACAATAAAAACTGCTCAAGACAAGGTAGAAGACGTACTACAAGAAGAAGGTATTGTCCTAAATGAAAAGGACAAAGTATCTCCATCCTTAACATCTAAGGTAGAACAAGGAACCAATATTAAAATAACAAGGGTAGAAGAAAAAATCATAACAAAAACCGAAAGAATACCTTATACTATAGTAAGAAAGGCAAATAATAACCTTGCAAAGGGGACAACCGAAGTTCTACAGGATGGTCAAGATGGAGAGAAGGAAATCATAACAAAGGTAGTATATGAAGATGGGAAAGAAATCTCAAGACAAGTTGTAGCACAAAACGTAAAAAAGGCTCCAGTAAATAAAGTTATAGCATACGGAACACTTGCTTGGATATCAAGAGGTGAGAGCAAGATATTCTATGTTCAAAAGTTTAGAATGAGAGCAACCTGTTATACTTCAAGCTACGAAGATACAGGTAAGATGCCTGGAAGCCCTGGATTTGGAAGAACCGCAACGGGTACAATAGCAAGAAGAGATGAAGATGGCTATAGTACAGTTGCAGTAGACCCTGATGTTATACCACTTGGAACAAAGCTATATATTCCTGGCTATGGATTTGCAATAGCAGAGGACACAGGTGGTGCAATTAAGGGTAAAAAGATTGACCTTTATTTTAATCCAGGAAGCCGTGAATACAGAACCTGGGGAGTTAGATATGTTGATGTTTATGTTTTAAAATAAGGTGGATTTCCACCTTATTTTTTTGTATAATTAATAGGTTGTGTAGAAGTATAATAAAAGAGGTGTTTAATTTGATTAAAGAAGTTATAGTTGTAGAAGGAAGAGATGATTTAATTAAGGTAAAACAGGCAGTTGATGCAGATGTAATAGTTACGAGTGGTTTTGGAATTACAGAAAAAACAATAGAGAGGATAAGGGAAGCACAAAAAACAAGAGGTGTTATAATATTTACTGACCCTGATTATGCAGGAGAGAAGATAAGAAGAACAATATCAGAAAAGGTAAAGGGATGTAAACACGCATATATGCCAAGGGATAGAGCTATTAAAAATGGAGACATAGGAGTTGAAAATGCAAGCATAGAGAGCATAAGGGACGCTTTAAATAAAGTTCAAACAGAGATTGAAAATCCTAAGATAGAGTTTACAATGGAGGATATCATAAAGTACGGACTTGCTGATACAGAAAACGCATCTGAACTTAGGGATGAAGTTGGGAAAATTTTAGGAATAGGATATGGAAATGCAAAACAGTTTCTAAATAGATTAAATAGATACGGTATAAAAAGAGAAGATTTTGAAAGAGTTGTATATAGAGCAAAGGAGGGAAAAGAATGAGTCTTGCTTCAAAAACTAAAGATATAGTAAAGCATTTTGAATTTAAATTCAGTAAGAGTTTAGGACAAAACTTTTTAATAGACCAAAATATTCTTAATAAAATTGTTGATTCTGCAGAGCTTGATGAAAATAGTACTGCTATTGAGATAGGGCCTGGTATTGGTGTTTTAACTCAGGAGATGGCAAGAAGATGTAAAAAGGTTATTGCAGTTGAAATAGATGACACGTTGATTCCTATATTAAATGAAACCTTAGCAAACTTTGAAAATATAAAAATAATACATAATGATGCGTTAAAGGTTGATTTTAAAAAGCTTATAGAGGAAGAGGAGTTAGAAAATATTAAGCTTGTTGCAAATTTACCATATTATGTAACAACACCAATATTAACCAAGGTTTTAATGGATAAATTACCTTTAAAATCGATTATAGTTATGATTCAAAAGGAAGTTGCAGATAGGATAGTTGCAAAACCGGGTACAAAGGAATACGGTTCTCTTTCTATATTAGTTCAATACTATTGTGACGTACATAAGGTATGTAAAGTATCAAGAAACTGCTTTGTACCACCTCCAAAGGTGGAATCAAGTGTAATAAAGATGGATTTAAGACCTCCAAAATATCACGTAGTGGATGAAGATTTATTTTTTAATGTAGTAAGACACGCCTTTAATATGAGAAGAAAAACCCTCTTTAATGCTCTAAAGCCAATAGGGCTTAAGGAGGATGAGCTTCACAATGTGTTTATTGAGGCTGATATTGATGAGGCACGAAGAGGAGAGACATTAAGTATTGAGGAGTTTGCTAAACTTTCTAATATAATTTATACAAAACTTAAAAAATAAGGACAATTTTTCGGTTAATGTTCATATACTATAATGATGAACATTAACTGGGAGGTATAAGAGTGTCTGCTAAAAAAAGTTATAGTAGATATTTCATAATATTACAGGAAGAAGATAAGGGGTTTGGAATAGCTATAGATAAGCAGCCAACGGGATATACAAAGATTGAAAACAAGAACGGTAAGTGTAAGATTACTGTTTATGTACAGAATCTTGTTAAAGAAAAGGGCCCATATGTATGTTATCTAATTGATACAACAAAGAATCCACTCTATACAGCAAGGCTTGGAGAGGTGCCTGTTGATGATACAGGAAGAGGAGAAATTTGGTGGGAATATAAGGAGGATAATGTAGCAGATACAGGTCTTAATGTTGATAAGTTTAATGTTTCAACTATAGTTGTAGAGGCAGAACAGACTAATTTCCCACTTGTAGGATATGTGGGAAAAGAAAGGGCAAGTTTTAAGGACAGGTTTGTTGTAAAAAAGAGAACAGTAGAGGAACCTAAAGAAGAGGTTAAAGTTGAAGTTAAAGTTAAAGATGAAGTTGTAGAAAAGGAAGCAGAGAAGTTTATTGAATATGAAAATGAAATAAAGAAAGAAGTTATGAAATTAGAGGAAGTTAAAGAAGATAAAAGAGATGAAGAAGACACTATATATGATGAGGCAGCCCAAGTAGAATTTTTAAGAAACGAAGAGCTAAAAACAAAGAAACAGCAAAAACACGCAAATTATTTCGAGGAGATACTTAGGGATTTTGAAGAGGTAGATGGAATAACTGAAGAGTACTCAAATTGTAGATGGTGGAAGGTTAAGTTAGACTATGATATTAAGTTAAAAGACAATAAATATTATCCTTACTATTGTGCAATATACCATATAAAGATGGCATATCCTTATATTAACTATTTAAAATATTGCAAGAATACAGGATACTACTACTTTGGAATAAAGTATGATAAGGATGGAGAAGTTAAATATCTACTATACGGTATAGAAGGAGAAAATGATGTCAAATCTCAGCCCTATAGTGGTATGACAGGTTTTATTAAGTGGATAAAAGTAAAGGATAAGGGTATGTGGGTTATGACCTATAATCCCTACAATGGCTGTATTATGATTCCTAAACCAAAGGATAAGTAGATTTTGAGCCCCATAGAGGAAAACTCAGATGGGGCTTTTTAAATTTTAAATGGGAGGGGTTTTATGGGTAAAAACAAAATTTTTTTAGTAACGGTTGTATCTATAATAGTTTTTATTTTATCTTTAAATTGGTTGTCAATTTTTAAACTGTACAAGGTAAGTTTAAACTTAAATATAGAGAATTATAAAGAGATTAAAGTAGAAAGGTATGGTATAATATATTATCTACCTGTGAATTTTGAGCATATTGAAATTAATTTTGAAGATAATGAAGTTTTATATCACGCGGATTTTAAATCAAGCGATGGAAGTATAAGAGGAATAGTTGAAGTTTTAAATATAAAAGATTTAGAAACATATTTGGAAAATTCCAAAAAAAGTGCTACTGGAGTAGTTGATTTTAAGTTTTTTAATATTTACAATAAGAAGGTAGCAAATAAAGATGGATATTTACTTGAATATGTAAGAAGGGGAAATGACAATAAATACTATAGGGTTTACGAATATTTTGTTAAGACTAATAAGGGATATGTATTTAGGATGAGCTTTTTTATAAGGGATGAAATTTTTAATGATAAGTTTTATAATCTATTTGAGGAGATAGTGAATAAAACTTTAATTAAATGAGGTGGATTATGGATAAAAAACAAAAGATATTTTTGATAAAAAAAAGAGTTAAATTTGTACTTATTGCTTCTTTTATATCAATTGTTGTACTATCTGCTATTTCTATCATATATGCACTGATAAGAAATAAGGATATATTTAAAAATATTTATACTACGCTATATTACTTTGGTGGCTTTAGTATGATTTTAGCTATACCTCAACTCTATAAAAGAAACGAAGATGCAAAACTTAGAAGGATTAGAAGACAAAGCCCACTTTATGGTTTTTATGATATGAAGGAAAATCCATATACTGAGGAGGCAATGGAGGAGGCCTTTGAGGAATTTAGGGAGGATGGCTTTTATACAGGTATATCAATTTTTTTATATTCTGGTATAATTTTATTAATAGCGTTTTTATTAGAAAAGGTTTATATGCTAAGGGGGTAAGGTGTTATGCATCCAATATTATTTAGAATAGGAAATATAACAATATATAGCTATGGTTTTATGATAGCTGTTGGTATTCTTTCGGCAGTTATTATTAGTATGTATAGGGCAAGAAGGGTTGGAATAAGTGATGATGTGGTACTTGATATTGCAATCTTTGGGGTTTTAGGAGGGGTAATTGGTGCTAAGCTTCTATTTATAATAGCAGAAGCACCTTATGTAATAAAAAATCCTGTTGTGCTTAAGGATATGATTAAGGGTGGATTTGTAGTTTATGGAGGTTTAATAGGTGGAGTTTTAGCAGCATATATATACTGCAGAAAAAAGAAGGTTGATTTTTTAAAAATGTTTGATGTTGCAGCACCAGCAATTGCAGTAGCACAAGGTCTTGGAAGAATAGGATGTTTTTCAGCAGGCTGCTGTTATGGTAAAGAAACAACAAGTCCATTTGGAGTAGTATTTAAAAACTCGCCCTTTGCACCAAATGGGGTAAGACTTATACCTACACAGTTAATTTCAAGCTTAGGAAACTTTTTAATTGCAGCAGTGCTATTTTATTTTTCTAAAAAGGCAAAACATAACGGTCAAGTAGCTGGTCTTTATATGATTCTATATAGTGTAGGAAGATTTATTGTTGAGTTTTTAAGAGACGACCCAAGAGGAAATGTATTGTTTTTATCAACATCACAATTTATTTGTATATTTGTGTTTATAATCGGAGTTTTTGTATATAATATTCACAAGTTAAAAAGAAGTTAGGGTGATACAGTGATGATGATATATGAGCTTAAAAATGGAAAAAAGCTTGGTATAAGACGTGCTGAAGAGAGGGATGCAAAGGAATTAGTGGCAATGTACAATAGGTTAGGCACAGAGTCAGACAATTTAACCTTTGGTATGGATGATTATTATCTAAATTATGATCAAGAGAAAAGTTTAATATACAGTTTAAATAGCAGAGAAAACTGCCTATATATCGTTGCAATTTTAGATGGTAAGATTATAGGAAATTTAAGCTTTGTTGCATCACAAAGGAAAAGGCTTATGCATAGAGGAGAATTAGGAATTGCTGTTCTTAAGGATTATTGGAATATAGGGGTTGGAAACAGCCTTATGGATTATTTCTTTAAATGGGCTCAAAGCACAGAGAAAATTAAAAAGGTAGAATTACAGGTGAGAGATGACAATATGCCTGCAATCAGTCTATACCTTAAATGGGGCTTTAAATTTGAGGGTAAAATATCAAGGGGTGTAATGGTTAATGGAAAATATTATGATTTGTACTATATGGGAAGAACTATAGGATGGTGATAGTGTGAAAAAAATTTTAACATTTATTTTAGCCCTATGTATAGGGCTGACTACTTCCTGCAGTACTTTTAAACATATAAATCCCAAGATAGAGGGTAAAATTAAAAAAGAGACTAAGTACGAAAGGATTATTATAACAAGTACAAGGCTTGCAGGAAGATATACAATGTTTGATGCTTCTTCAATAAAAAGATTTTTAAATAAAATATACGAAGCAAAGGATTTATCAGCAGAAACAAATTTTGAACCAGATTTTTATATTGAATTTTATGACTCAAACAAAAAAGTAGCAACCTTCAAATATATTGCAGGAATAACGGACGAGACACAGCCTAATTTGATTGATGAGGATGGAAATAGATATTATGTAGATGATAGTATAGAGGATGAATTTATAAAAAGAATAATGAAAAAAGAGATGTTTAAAGGGGCAAAGGAATATTATGTTTCACTCTTAGATGATGTAATAGAGAGGATACCTAAAAAAGGAATTGGAAATAATAAAGTTTTTATTGATATAGACAAGGATTATATGGTTACAAAATACCTTACAAGTGTTGATATGTTTAATATTTTTGATTCCATAAAAAATAATTCTGTTGAAATAGTCGATAGCATAGATAATGCTGATTACGTTGTTACAATAGTTACAAACACATATAATGATACTAAGGTTGTAGCAAATGTTGTAATAAAGAATAAAAATAATGTGGTTCAAAGGCTTTTATATGAAGGAAATAGAGTAGGAGATAAAATAACATATTTTATTAAGAATAAGTAAAATAATAGCTTCATATTTATAGATATGAAGCTATTATTTTTGTAGGTGGTGTTATGAAGTATTTTAAAGTATTTGTAATTACGACTATTATTGCAGTTACAGTTTTATCTATTCTCTATCTTAACAAGATAGCAAAAAGAGTACAGGAGTACACATTTGCAGGAGGGGACAGTTTTAATATTGTACTCTATACAACAAGTGATAATAGGTTTAGTGACGGAAGTATAAAGGAACTTTTAGACTACATAGAAACTTCACAGAATGGATTGGGGGTAAAATTTATTAATTTAGGTTATGTAGGTGATAAGAAGACATTAGAAAGAAAGATAGATAGCATAACAAAAGGGAATGGAAGGCATATTATTTTAGAAATATGTGTGAATGACAAAATGGTAAATAAGGATACTATACTTTTAAGAGTAGAAAAAAATGAAAACTATGATAGTAATATAAATTATGCAAATAAAATAAGAGACATTTTAAATAAGGATAGGGTAAATATTTTAGGTGAGAGCAAATGTTATGTTCAGGAATTTGGTGATAAGGCACTTAGGGTAGAAATTAGCAGTAAAAACACAATAAATGATGCAAAGAAATTAATTGATAAGGTAATGTATGCAATATATAAAACAATAACTGATGGAGAAATATAAACAGATATTTTTTTATTTAAAAAAATTAGGAAGTTTGAAGAAGTTACAGGCTGTTGAAAAAGTTATATATTGATTAGCCCCATAAAGGATTTCTTGGGCATCGATTCATTTCGCTAAGCAATTCTAAGCCTTTCTTTGTTTGAAAAAGTCCTACCCTCGCGATGCCATCGTCCTGATGGCCGCTCGGCTCGGCACGTCCTGTGCCGAATTACGGACTTTTCCAAAGTCGAAAAGCTAAGAATTGCTAAAGCTCACGAAAGAGCCCATTGAAATCCATTCATGGGGCTTTTTCATACTTTAGCTAACAAGTAGGTTTGTCAACAATCTGGAAGTTTAAAGAACTTATTGTAGGTTTGCCCAATGAAGGATTTAAAGGTATTCTTCATTGGGCCTTTTAAGTAATAATTAATATTGTAAATATAGTATAATAATGTTAAAATATTTCGTAAGCGAAATATTTTAACTTGAAGGGATGATTAGATGACAAACAAAAAGATAATAATGATATTTGAACTATTTAGAAATATAAACAGGGCTATAAACAAAAGAATTGATTGCAGGCTTGGGTGTTTAAGGTTTAATCCTACAGACATTTATATAATGATACAACTTATAAATGGTGAGAAGAAAACATTAAAGGAGCTCAGTATAGGGATTGGTCTTGCCAATAGTACGGTGTCTGAGGCTGTAGATAGGCTTGAGAAGGAGGGATTGGTTAAAAGAGAGAGGGATACTGTTGATAAAAGAAGGGTTTTTATATATGCAACAGAAAAGGCATTTTCATATAAAAAGGAGTTTGAAGATAAAAATTTAAAAATTCTACAGGACATTTTAAAGGATATATCTGATGAGGATTTAAACTGTATTTTAAACGGGTTAACAAAATTAAATGATATTGTAAAGGAGAGAAGTGAGCTATGAAGAAGAAGGGGTTATTTATAACACTAATTGTTATTGCAGTTTTTGTACTCTCTATTTTTGCTCTAAAAAAGGGAGCACAAAAACCAATTGAGGTTAAGACAGCAAAGGCAGAAGTAGGGGATATTGTTGCAAGTTTTTCAAGTAGTGGAGTGGTTGAATCTAAAAACAAGAAGGAATATTATGCACTAAATACTGGTAAAGTACTTAAGGTATATGTAAAGGAATCTGACAAGGTTAAAAAGGGAGATATACTTGTCGAGTTTGAAGTTCAGGATATGTCTAATCAGTTGAAAACTGCACAGCTTCAATATGAAAATGCAAAAATTCAGCTTGAAAATTTAAAAAAACAAAAGGCAAATGCAACAGTTACATTGCCACAATCTCAATCCTTATCAATAGACGATCAAATTAAGCTACAGGAAAATCAAGTTGAGATGGCTAAAATAAATGTTGAAAATATAAAGCAGACAATATCAAAACAGCAAAAATACATAAGGGCGGATTATGACGGTATTGTAACTCAAATAAATGTAAAAGAAGGAGCACCTGCACCTATGCAACTTCCAGCACTAATAGTTGAAGATTTAAGCAATTTAAGAGTATTAGTAAACATAAATCAATATGATGTAAACAAGATTAAAGAAGGTCAAGAGGCCTATGTAAAATTCCTTGAAAATACACTTAAGGGAAGGGTTGCATCAATTAGTAAATCAGCAACAAAGACAATGTCTGCCTCAGGAAGCGATACTATTGTAAAGGCCTACGTTGACTTAATAGATACTACAGATGCAATAAAACCAAACTTTGATGTTGATGTTGAGATAAAAATTTCTGAAAAAAAGGGTGTGTTAAAGATACCAAATGAAGCACTAATTCAAGATAAGGAAAATAGGGTAAGAGTCTTTGTAGTAGAGAATGGAATTGCTAAAAATGTGGATATCAAGATAGGACTTCAAAATGATTTTGAGGCTGAGGTTATAAGTGGATTAAAGGAAGGAGACAGGGTAATTTTAAATCCTCCAGCAACATTAAAGGATGGAGTAAAGGTTATGGATAAGGATGTGAAAAGATGATAGAGATTGTTGAACTTAGAAAATCCTACAAACTTTTATCTGAAGACATAGAAGTATTAAAGGGGGTAAATTTGAGAATAGACAAGGGAGAGTATGTTGCAATAATGGGGCCATCAGGTTCAGGAAAATCAACTTTAATGAATATATTAGGGTGCTTAGATAGACCAAGTGCTGGTAAATATGTACTAAATGGTAGCGACGTTTCAAAATTAAATGACAATGAACTTGCAAAGATAAGAAACAGAGAAATAGGATTTGTTTTTCAAGCCTTTAATCTTTTGCCAAGGTTATCTGCCCTTGAAAATGTTGAACTGCCTTTAATATATGCAGGAGTTAAGCTTTCAGAAAGAAGAAGGAGGGCTATGGAAGCATTAGATAGGGTAGGTTTATCGGACAGAATGCATCACAAACCAAATGAACTATCAGGTGGGCAAAGGCAGAGGGTCGCAATTGCAAGGGCAATAGTTACAAACCCTTCTGTACTTATGGCAGATGAACCAACAGGGAATTTAGATTCTAAGTCAAGTGAAGAAATAATGAAGATATTTCAAAACTTAAACGAAGAAGGCTCTACTATCGTAATGGTTACCCACGAAAATGATATTGCAAACCATACAAAAAGGATAGTAAGGATTAAAGATGGCTTGATTTTAAATGATAAACAGGTTGAAAATAGAACGTACTATAGGTAGGTGAAAATATGAACATTTTAGAGAGCCTAAAGGTTGCAATAGAAAGTGTACTTGCAAATAAAATGAGGTCGTTTCTTACAATGCTTGGTATAATAATAGGCATTTCATCGGTAATTACAATTGTTGCAATAGGTAAGGGTGGACAGAAGAAGATAACATCAGAATTTGAAGATATAGGGGTAAATGTTCTTGAGGTTAAGGTTGATAATAACACTCAGCTTTCTACTAAAGACTACTTTACTTTAGATGACGTAATGGAGATAAAGAATAAAATAGATGAAGTTAAAAATGTTGCCCCTCTTGTTCAAAGGCCTGTAACTGCAAAGTTTGAAAAGGCAACAAAGAGGGCTATACTTATGGGAACGACAAACGACTATTCATCTATATTTACAGTAGATATACTCTATGGTAGGTTTATAAATGAAAGGGATACTCTACTTGGAAGAAATGTTGTTGTAATTGATAATGTAAGTGCTAAAAATATATTTGGATATGAGGATTGCGTTGGAAAAACTGTTAGGCTTGGAAGTAGAGATAATTTAATAAATGCTGTAATAGTTGGGGTTTATAAAAATGAAGGAGGGGCCTTTGCAGCAGCCTTTGGTGGTAATATGCCTGTAATTGCATATGTCCCAATAAGTTTTATGCAAAAATTGATCCCTAATGAATTTAACATAACACAAATGCAGGTTTTGGTATCGGATTCTAAAAACTCAGAGACTGTAGCAAACAACATTATAAAATTAGTTGAATCAAGACACTTTAACAAAGGAAAATACAAGGCTGAAAATATGGTTAAGCAGATTGATCAGGTTAATAATATAATAAACATATTTACAATGATAATAGGGGCAATTGCAGGAATCTCCTTAGTTGTTGGTGGAATAGGCGTTATGAATATAATGCTTGTTTCAGTAACAGAAAGAACAAGGGAGATAGGAATAAGAAAGGCAATTGGTGCTACACGACGTGATATACTCATTCAGTTCTTGATTGAGTCGTTAATTTTATCTTTAATAGGTGGAATAATAGGAATGATGCTTGGAACTTTATTTGCCTATGCAATAGGTGTATTTTTGAAGATTGAACCTACAGTATCTATTTCAACTGTTTTAATAGCCTTTCTATTTTCATCTGCTGTTGGCATATTCTTTGGTATATATCCAGCCAACAAGGCAGCAAAGCTTGATCCGATTGAAGCATTAAGATACGAATAAAAAAATGCGGCACTTATACTTTAATTAAGTGCCACATTTTTTATCTTCTAAAAAGGCTCTTTAGTTTATCTAAAAGGCTCTTTTCTTTTTTATCAAAATAAGATGAATACCAATCTAAAACTAAATCCCTTAAAACTGTTTCGCGTCCTTTATATAGCTTTTTTAAAGATTCATCCCACATTGATCTTGGGTCTAAGGTTACTATTTTTCTTTTAAATTTGTCTATATCATCACAGTAGGAAAAAATAAGGGCATTTTTAATTTTTTCTTTAAATTCATCCCCTATTTCAAGTCTTTGGCTAAGTAATAATTCAATATCCTCCTGTTCAATTTTGTTTCCTGTCTGTTCAATACCATATAGTATTCTTCCTATAAAAAATTTTTCTGGTGTTGAAAGCCTGCTCATAAAATCCTCCTTACAAATAAAATCCCTATGTATATTTTAGGATAGAAAGGGTAAAAAGTAAATTATGTGGTAATAATAAAAGGGAGGAGGGATGTTAAAATGAAGGCAGTTGTTGATAAGGACGCTTGTATAGGCTGTGGATTGTGTCCATCCATTGCACCAGATGTATTTGAAATGGGAGATGATGGTAAGGCTCACGTAATAACATCAACTGTTCCAGCAGGTTCAGAGGATGCCGCAAAGGAATCAGAAGATAGCTGCCCAGTAAATGCTATAACTGTACAATAAGGTGGCATAAGCCACCTTATATTATGTCTGAAAAATATTTTTCTGAATACTCAACTTTTCTATACTGATCCAGTATTTTAACATTTTTAGCATTTCTAATTATTAATGTGTACCCGGTCATATTATCTTTATTTACAATATGTATATCTCCATTTAACATTTTAGAAAATTCCTTTGCGATATATAGCCCTATTCCTAATCCTTCTGTTGTAGGAAGTTTTGTATTTTTTGACTTATAGAATTTTTCGAATATCTTATCCTTTTCTTCTTCACTAATTGGATGGCCATCATTTAATATTGTTAATTTTAATGAGTCTGCTATATCAAGTTTAATACAAATATTTCCACCGTAATCTGCATATTTAATAGAGTTTGATATTAAATTTAAAACTATTTGAGTAAAGAGTCTCTTATCTGTTACAAAATTTCTTTTATTTGAAAACTCAAAGGATACATCAAGGGATTTTTTATCAAGTACATCTTCTGCCATTTCAATAATTTCATCTATAATAAAAACTATATCTTCTTCTGTATATTCTGTTTCTATATTTCCATTTTCAATTTCATTGTATATAATAAGGTTTTCGTATATTTTATTAAGCCTATATGCATTGTTTTCAATTGATGATATATATTTAGCATATTCTTGAGGATTTTTGCATATTAATTTAGAGGCGTTTAAAATTATATTTACAGGTGTTCTAAGCTCGTGGGAAAGATTTATCAAAAAGTCTGTTTTTATGTTATTTGCTTCGTTTAATTCTTCATAGGGCTTCTTTATATTACTCATAATAAAGGTTTTTACTAAAAACAAAAAGGATATAAATTTAAAAAAGTGAGCAGATGTAGAAAAAATATCATTTGGGTATATATTAAAAGTTATTGTGTATTTAGAAATTAATGCAAATATTATAGAATTTAGTGAGTTAATATTGTGTATATCTGGGTTTATAATATAATTTTTAGAAGAAATCATTAATGCAAAAAAGTAAAAAATAAAAACAGTAAAATCAAGTAGCCTATAAAACATAAAATTTTCTTTAGTGTAGTTTAGAAGTATGCTATAGGAAGTATTTTTGAGCAAGAAATAAAAAATTATAGAAAATGTTGTAAGAACTAAAGGAATAAATACAAAATGTTTTCTGTTTTTTGCAATATGACTATCGGGTATAATATTGAGAAAAATAACAGCTATTCCTAATAGAATATATGTAAAATATGCAAAAATAAAGCTAACGCCCCAGCTATTTCTTTCTATAGCAAAATAAATATGAAGTATGTTAATTAGTGCTATAGAGAAAAAAATAGAAGAGGGTATAACATATTTTTGCCTTTTTTCATAAGGGAATGAATACCATCCTATATAAAATATTGTAAAGCAAATCATCGAAATGATAGATTCAATTCCAATATGAATGAAATCATAGGTACTACGTTCTATTAATATAGGATCTAATTTTGAAAGGTAGTAGAAGGTTATTAAAATCAAAAAAGTTATAAACAAATTTATACCAATAACTACTTTATTTCTCATTATTTTATCCCCCCAGCAAATCAAGATTTTATCATATGTATATATAAATTTCTACAATTTGTCGAACGATTACATAAAGTTACAATATTAGACAAATCAAATTGATTTAAAACAAATTTATTGAATTATTATCTATATTGTTGTATGCTATAATAAGGAAAGGGGGCGTTAAATTGATTTTAAAGGCTATAATTCTTGGTATTATTGAGGGACTTACTGAATTTTTACCTGTATCCTCAACAGGACATCTCATAATTGCAAATAAATTTATAAGCTTTACGGGAGACTTTGCAAATGCATTTAATGTTGTAATACAGGTGGGTGCTATACTTGCCGTTATATTTTATTATAAGGATAAAATTTTTCCAAAGCTTAATGATAAAATACAATCGAAGAAGGTATTTAACTTATGGTATAAGGTTGTAGTAGGATTTATTCCTGCACTTATATTAGGATTTTTATTTGATGATTATATAGAAGAGCATTTCTTTAACCCAAAAACAGTAGCCCTTGCACTGATAGTTGGAGCAATACTTCTTTTATTTGCAGAGGCAAGATTAAAGAGGGTTAAGGTAGATAGTGTAGATAGGATGTCCTATAAGGATGCGTTTATGGTGGGGGTATTTCAATGTCTTGCTCTTTGGCCTGGTATGTCAAGGTCTGCATCCACAATAATAGGAGGACTATTTTTAGGCCTATCAAGGGAGGCAGCAGCAGAGTTTTCCTTCTTTTTAGCACTTCCAACTATAATAGGTGCTTCAGTTTTGAAGATATTTAAGGCAGGATTTATGTTTACACCCTATGAATGGTTGGTTCTATTTGTTGGAACTTTTGTTTCATTCATTGTAGCCTTAATTGTAATTGCAGCATTTATGAGCTACATAAAGAAGAAGAAGTTGGCACCATTTGCGTATTACAGAATTATACTTGGTATAATAGTGTTACTTTTATTATAAAAGTAGAATAAGCTGGCATTGCCAGCTTATTCTACTTTATAGTATCCTTTAGTCCTCATCATATTAAATATAGTCTCTGCGTGTCCCTGTTCCTCCTGCTGAATATGCTGAAGCTGTTTTCTTATATTTGTATCAACAGTTTCAAGTATTGCTGTGTTGTAGTTTGAAGAAACGTGTTTTTCTGTAGATAGTGAATCGTTCATAAGCTGTGCATCTGAGAAGGAGAGGTTTTGTTGGTTTTGTGCAGAGGATGGCTTGTTATAGCTCTCATAGATGCTGGTATAATTTACACCATTTTGATTTAGTATATTTTTAAGGGTTGTGGCGTGCTGCTGTTCATATCCTGCAAGGGTTGTAAACATATTCTTTACATCAGCGTCAGTGGATAAAGCGGCATATTGTTCGTATTTTCTTATGCAAAGATATTCAGCATCAAGATTTTCCTTTAGATAAGTTACTTCCTTTTGAGTTAGCATATCATACACCTCCAACAATATTTTTTGCAATTATATGATTTATATCACATTAATTTAAAAGTTTTTAAGATATAATAAGATTGAAATTAAACGGAGGTGATATTATGGCAATAAGAAAGATTGTGCATATAGATGAAGAAAAGTGCAACGGATGTGGATTATGTATTCCAAATTGTGCAGAGGGAGCACTGCAAATTGTTGACGGTAAAGCAAAGCTTGTAAAGGATATTTACTGTGATGGATTAGGTGCTTGTCTTGGACATTGCCCACAGGGTGCGATTTCAATAATTGAAAGAGAAGCAGATGAATTTGACGAAAAGGCAGTAGAAGAACATCTAAAATCCCAAACTAAACTTGAACAAACAATTAGTCCTCATCATCACTCTCACCATATTGGAGGGGGCTGCCCTGGAAGTATGATGAGACAGATTAAAAGAGAGGATAATGTATCACAGGATGTAAAGGTAGCGTCAAGATTAAGACAATGGCCTGTCCAATTAAGCCTTGTTCCTCCAACAGCTCCATATTTAAATGGAGCAGATCTTTTAATTACAGCAGACTGTGTTCCGTTTGCCTATGGAAACTACCATAATGACTTTTTAAAGGATAGGGCTGTTGTTGTAGGTTGTCCAAAACTTGATGATATAGAATACTATACAGAAAAGTTAACTGATATAATAAGATTAAACAATCTTGAGAGCATTACTGTGTTAAAGATGGAGGTTCCCTGCTGTAGTGGAATGATGTATGCAGCAAAAACAGCAAGGGATAGAGCAGGTTCTGACATACCAATAAAGGTTATAACAATTGGTATAGAAGGGGATATAATAAAAAGAGAATATGTTTAAAAGTAAAAAATTACAAGGAATAAAAAATCACCTCTACTAAAAAATAATTAGTAGAGGTGATTGCTTTGAAAAAGAAAACAACATTACTAACTCTACTAATTTTTCTAATGATATTTTCAGTAGCATTTGCACAGGACACATACTATACTGTACAGCCTGGAGATAGTATGTGGAAGATTGCTCAAAAATATCAGGTTGGTATATCTGAAATAGTTGCAGCAAACCCTGAAATCAAAAATCCTGCTCTAATATACCCAGGGCAGAAGATAAAAATCCCTGTAATTGAAACAAAGGCAATTGAGAGTGAGGTTGTGAGGCTTGTAAATATTGAAAGGGCAAAGGCAGGACTCCCTGCACTTAAGGAAAATTGGCAGTTATCGAGGGTTGCAAGGTATAAGTCCCAAGATATGATAAACAAAAATTATTTTTCTCATTATTCACCAACCTATGGTTCACCCTTTGATATGATTGAATCCTTTGGTATAAAGTTTTCAGCAGCAGGTGAAAACATAGCTATGGGACAGAGAACCCCACAGGAGGTAATGAATGCTTGGATGAACTCACCAGGGCATAGAAGTAACATTTTAAGTCCATCCTATACTGAAATAGGTGTTGGACTTGCAAAGGATAAAACAGGAAAATGCTATTGGACTCAGATGTTTATAAAACCTATAAGGTAAACAAAAAAGTCGCCTATTTTTAATTGGGCGACTTTTTTACTTTATTATTAATAAAAAGTAACAACTATCATACTTTTTTTATATTTTATCTCTTTAAAAAATTTTTCAAAAATAATATAATTACTATGTATATTAAATAAATTAAGAAAGGGGATAAATATGTATATAGGTATAGACTTAGGAGGGACAAACATAGCCGCTGGATTAGTTGATGAAAGCGGAAAAATACTTTATACAAAATCAACTCCAACGCTTGCTTCAAGAGGATATAAGGACGTAATTAGTGATATGAATAGATTAGTTAAGGAAATCATTGAGGAATCAAAGGTTGAAAAAAATGAAATAAAAGCAATAGGTATAGGTATTCCAGGACTTGCAGATAAAGATGGTAATGTTATATTTTGTGTAAATTTAGGATGGGAAAATATACCTTTAAGAAAGATGATGGAGGAAGAACTAAATATTCCTGTATTTATAGACAATGACGCAACAGTTGCAGGACTTGCAGAATATGAATTTGGTGCAATGAAGGGTTGTGAAAGTGGAGTACTTCTTACACTTGGAACAGGTGTAGGTGGAGGAATAGTTTTAAATGGTGAAGTCTACAGTGGTGCACATGGAGTAGGTTCAGAAGTTGGTCACATGATTGTAGGTGAAAACTTCTATGATTGCAACTGTGGAAAGAATGGATGTTTTGAAACATTTGCATCATCAACAGCAATTATAAAATATGCTCAAAAGCTTATAAAGGAAGGAAATACAGATACAAAGATATTGGAACTTGCTGAAGGAGATTTAGAAAAGATAAATGCAAAGATTATATTTGACTGTGCAAAGGAAGGCGACAAGGTTGCTAAAATGGCTGTAGATAGACTTGTTAAGTACTTAGTAATAGGAATATTTAACATAGTAAACTTTATGGACCCAGAGGTTATAGCATTAGGTGGAGGAGTATCTAATGCTGGAGAATATTTGTTAAATTTAGTACGCCAAGAATATGAAAAAAATAAATTTTTCAAAACACTTCCAGCAGCTAGAATTGAGCTTGCTAAGTTCAAAAATGACGCTGGAATATTAGGTGCTGCAATGCTTGGAAAACATGGAGTAAAATAAGTAACAAATAGTAACCACCCTGCATATTATAAAAATATGTGGGGTGGTTTTATGATTTATGCAGTTATTATGTCTGGAGGTCTTGGCTCTAGATTTTGGCCTAAATCTAGAAAGGGACTGCCTAAACAGTTTTTAAGGATAATAGGTCAAAAAACAATGATTGAAAATACTATAGATAGAATATCTACTATTATTCCAAGGGAAAATACATTTATTGTTACAAATCAAAATTATGTTGGCATAATAAAAAAGATTTTAAAGTTTGATGAAAAGAATATATTTAAAGAACCAATAAACAAGGAAACAGCCTCCTGCATAGGACTTGCGGCTGTAAAGCTTTTAAAGAAGGACTTTGAGGCAACGATGGTGGTTTTACCATCTGACCATCTTATAATAGGACAGGAGGAATTTGAAGAAACAATAAAAAGGGCAATAGAAGTGGCACAGGATGGAGATTATTTAGTAACTATGGGAATAACACCAACAAGGGCAGAATCAGGATATGGATATATAGAAGTAGGGGAACAGGCACAGGATGGTGTATATAAAGTCAAAAGATTTATAGAAAAACCCAACATAGATGTAGCAACTTCATTTTTAGAAAAGGGCAATTTTCTCTGGAATAGTGGAATGTTTGTATGGCGTGCAGATTACCTCCATACTAAATTGCGATATGTAAAAATATATTTTATTTTAAGGTATATTTTATATATTTAATGATTATACTTATAAAAGGGTATTTTATGAGAAAATTTCTCAAAAATATAGCATTTAGTTATAAAATATTGTATAATTAACCTAAAGCAAAGGTAGGTGATGGAGATGTTAGTTCAATTTAACTTTGAAAACTTCAAATCCTTTAGAGATGAAAACACATTGGATATGACTGCAACAAGCATTAAGGAACATCCATACAATGTTATTGAATACACATCAAAGGATAGATTTCTTAAAGTTGCTACCATATATGGTGCAAATGCCAGTGGTAAATCAAATGTAATTGAAGCATTTAATTTTATGAGATATTTTGTATTAAACTCCCTTGCGATAAATGAAGATATCACTAAAAAAGATGAAATTATTCCTGTAAAGAGCTTTGCATTTGATGATAATAAAAATGAGACTTCTTTATTTGAGGTTTTTTTCATAGTAGATAATGTGGAATACCAATATGGATTTACTGTAGATAATAAAAGAATTCACGAGGAATGGCTATATTCAAGGAACATAAGAAGAAAGAATACAACAACATTATTTCAAAGAGAAGGCAATGATATAGTTTGTGGTGCTAAAATGAAGGATGCAGAAAAGTTCATAGAATCCGTAGATGATAAAACACTGTTCTTAACTTTAACAGCAAAGACAAATGTTAAGGTATCAAAGATTGTATTTAAATGGTTTTTAGATAGCTTTGTAATTGATTTTGGAGATAGCATATTTGAGGCTTATATATCAAACTACCTATCTAATGAAATAATAACAGATGAAGTTTATAAGAAAAAAGTTGAGGAGTTTTTGATTGCAATAGATACAGGTATTAAAGGAATTAGAGTGGAAGAAATAAAGGATGACAAGAAGAATAAATATAGAATATTTGCTAAACACGCAACTAAAACTGGAGAAATGGTTGAAATACCATTTGAGGAGGAATCAAGCGGAACAATAAAGATGTTTTGTTTGTTTAATTTCTTCTTAAAATCATTGGAAAATGGGACTCCTTTGTTTATAGATGAATTAAATGCAAAACTTCATCCTCTACTTGTAAGATATATTGTTAATATGTTCCACGACCCAGAGATTAATAAGAAAAATGCACAGCTAATATTTACAACCCACGATGTATCAACCTTAACAAAGGACGTATTTAGAAGAGATGAGATTTGGTTTACAGAAAAGGATGAGGAAGGAGTTTCAACTCTGTTCTCCTTAGTTGAGTATAGGCTTGATGATAATAGCAAAGTAAGAAACGATGCAACCTATAACAAAGATTATCTATCAGGAAGGTATGGTGCTATTCCTATTTTAAGAGAGTTTAACATATTGGAGGATTAAAATGGGAAGTGATAGAGAAGAAATATTTAAAAAGAGAAAAGGAAAAAGAAAAGAGAGAAAGGAAAATAACAGGAAATTAGCACCATATAGATATCTTATTGTATGTGAAGGAGAAAAGACTGAACCAAATTATTTTATGGGACTTAGGGATAAAATAAACTCAAAATATAAACAGAGTATTAGAGTAGAACAGCAGATAGAAATAGATATACAAGGCACAGGAAGAAATACCAATGATTTAGTAAGATATGTAGAAGAGATAGTAAACAGGTCTCCTGTTTATTATGGGAATGTATGGGTAGTATTTGATAAGGATGATTTTACAGACAACCAATTTAATAGTGCCATTGAGCAGGCTAAAAGTAAGGGGTACAAGGTGGCTTGGTCAAATGAAGCCATAGAACTTTGGTTTATACTTCATTTTGAATTTTTACAATCTGCCATAAATAGGGATGAGTATATTAAGAAGCTTTCTCAAAAGTTTAGAGATTTGGGATATGGCAAATATGAAAAGAACATAAAGAATATATTTGATATATTAACTGAATGCGGCTCTATAGATAAAGCAATAGATAGGGCAAAGAAACTACTAAAGATGCATGGAGACGTTCCAGCGTCTAAAATGAAACCAGCCACAACAGTATATCAATTGGTGGAGGAGTTGCTTCAGTATATCAAAGATTAAGGCAGGGTTAACCTGCCTATTTATATATTATTTCAATACTGTTGGTATCTCCATCCCAATACACCTTATCAATGATATTTGTAAGGAGCCTTCTTTTATCCTCAAAGGAGCTTGTTTCAAACAGGGTATCAAACATTTCTATAGATTTGGCAAGAAACTTTATTTTTTCCTGTCTTGCTTCTTCAATTAAAACAGCCTCCTTTAACTCTGTTAGCTTCTTTTTAAGCACTTCATTTTCAGAGGATAGGTTTTCTATCTTTTGAATTATTATTTTTGCTGTATTAGAATCCTGTGTAAAGGATAGGGTGTTTGTAAGATTTCCTATTGCATCTTCATTTTGCCTTATGGTTGCATTTATTTTTTGAATTTCCTTTTCTGTATTTTGAGATGATATGTCATTTACATACTTTGAGAGTTCATCAATAAGCCTATCCTTATCCAAATATAGATTTCTTATTGCATCAACAACTGCCTTTTCAATATCATCTCCCTTTGCATTTTTATTATCACATCTGACCTTACCAGAGGAGACCTTAAGCCTACAAGTGTAATAATGTGGAGCCTTACCAAGAGATTTGCTATATACACCGTATGTAACTCTCATTGTAGTACCACACTTTTTACATTTAACAAGCCCTGATAATAAACCAACCTTTGATTTTCCAAGCCTTGGAGCCATTGATTTGTTTTTCTCAAGTGTTCTTTGTACTGCTAACCAGTCCTTTGCTTCAATTATTCCTTCGTGTTTTGCAACTGAACAAATCCAATTAGATATGTCCTTATAATCAGTCTTTCCCTTTCGTTTGTTATATAGATATAATCCATGTATTCCATCAGGTTCACCTACAACAGTAATTCCTTTACTTTCAAGATATTCAAACACCTCCTTAGTGGCTTTTACGTATACAGGGTTAGTTAGAATAGTCTTTATCTTACTTTTTATAAAATCCTTATTCATTTTTGTTTTTATATTATTTTGTAAACAATATTTTTCAACTTGGCTAAGTGATTTAAGTTCAAGGTATTTACTGTATAAAAGTTTAATTAGCTGTAATTCCTCTTCAATGGGTTCAAGCTTAAACATTTTTCTTTCTTTAAGTTCGCTATCAAGATAAACTATAGGGGTACTTTTAAATCCCGTAGGGGTTTGCCCCCCAAGCCATCTGCCACTTTTAGCAAGCTCCAGCATATTATCTCTAATTCTCTCTGCAATAGTTTCCCTTTCAAGCTGTGCAAATACGCTGGCGATGTACATCATTGCCCTACCCATTGGGGTTGACGTGTCAAATTGTTCGGATACTGATATAAAGCTTATTTCATACTTTTCAAGTGTATTTATAAGGTTTGAAAAATCGGCTATATTTCTACTAACTCTATCTAATCTATAACATATAAGAAATTGGAATTTTCTTTTCTTTGCATCAGCTAAAAGTTTTTTAAATTCTGGTCTATCGACATTTTTACCAGAATAACCTTCATCCTCATAGACTATATAATCGTATATTCCAAGTTTTGATAGATAGTCTTTACAAATGTTGATTTGATTTTCGATTGATTCGCCTTTTCCTGTGTACTTAGATTTTCTCGAATATATTGCTGCTGTTTTCACAGTTGTTCCTCCAAGTTACTACAGGCTTTAAGTAGTTGTATTAAGTATTCTATTTCATTGGGATTTGAGGGTAATCTTGACTTGATAATATCAAGAACAGCATCTGTATATAAATCATTTAATCTTTTGAGATTTGACTCATTTTGAATTACAGTTATTTGATTAGACATAACCCCCCACCAATTGGATTGCTAAAAGAACCTTTTATAAACTATTTCTATTTCTTTATTGTGATTTATATATACCTTATTTAAAATCTTTTTATTTTTAGACAAATTATTATCATACTTAATATATTCCTCCAGAATATTTAATTGTTTCTCTTCACTTGATGCTTGTTCAAGTTTACTTTTTACTTCAGATATTTTTATAATATCATCAAAATCAGATAAGGTAGTCTTTCTTTTGACCATTTTACCCCCTCACAAAACTTGATTAGTATTATTTTATAGTTATGTTTTCAAAAAAATGTTAATTTTGATTAAATTTGAACGGTTCAATAACTGTTTAACAACGGTTATGTATGTTAAAATATATTTATTAAAAAAATTAAACTACTAATGGCTAAATTATTTATAAACAGGAGTGATAGAAATGTATAATTTCCAAGATAAGGTCGAATTTATATGGAGTATAGCTGAAATACTAAGGGGCCCATATAGAAAAGAAGAATATAGAAATGTAATATTGCCAATGTGTATTTTAAGAAGATTTGACTGTGTTTTAGACAACACAAAAGAATTGGTTTTAGAAGAGTATCAAAGGATAAAAAATCTTCCACAAGAGGCTATAGATGAAATACTAAACAGAAAATCTGGTTGTAATTTTAGTAATACAAGCAAATTTGATTTTAATAAACTTCTTTCAGACCCTGATAATATTGCAGACAATTTAAAGGACTATATTAATGGATTTTCTAAAAATGCAAGAGATATAATAGAACATTTTGATTTTTATAGAGAAATAGAAAAAATGGATAAAAATAATCTTTTATACTTAGTTGTAAAGAAGTTTAGTGAAATTGATTTGCACACTGATGTAGTTTCTAATACAGAAATGGGACTAATATTTGAAGAGTTAATTAGAAGATTTCTTGAAGATGCTGAGGCTGGTGACCACTATACTCCAAGAGAAGTCATTAAATTAATGGTTAATTTATTGTTTATATACGATGATGAGATTTTAACTAAACCAGGAATAACTCAAACAATATATGACCCATGTGCGGGAACAGGTGGAATGGGGTTGGTGGCTCAAGACTATTTAAAAGAACTTAATCCAACTGCTAAACTTGAATTTTTTGCACAAGAAGTTAACCCACAATCCTATGCTATTTGTAAAGCAGATATGGTTATAAAGGGGCAAAATCCAAATAATATTGCACTTGGAAACACTTTATCACAGGATGCATTTAAAGATATGAAATTTGATTATATGATTACTAACCCTCCTTATGGAGTTGAGTGGAAACCAGCAGAAGAAGCAGTAAGAAGGGAATACGAAGAAAAAGGCTTTGATGGAAGATTTGGGGCAGGACTACCAAGAATATCAGATGGACAACTTTTATTCGTGCAACACCTTGTATCAAAAATGAAACGTGTTACAAATGAAAATCCTAAAGGCTCAAGAATTGCAATAATTATGAATGGTTCACCACTTTTTACAGGCGATGCAGGACAGGGAGAAAGTGAAATTAGAAGATGGCTAATTGAAAATGATTTAGTAGAAGGAATTGTAGCACTCCCAACAGACTTATTTTACAACACAGGAATTGCAACATATATTTGGATATTAACAAATAATAAACTTCCTGAACGCAAAGGAAAAATCCAATTAGTAAATGCAGTTGATTTTTATGAGAAGATGAAAAAGAGTTTAGGTAATAAGAGAAATTATATAACAGAAGAGCAAATAGAAGAAATTGTAAGAATATATGGTGATTTTAAAGAAAACAAGTATTGTAAAATATTTGATAATGAAGATTTTGGTTATAAGAAGATAGTTATAGAAAGACCATTAAGACTTAATTTTAAAGTAGATGAAGAAAGAATTAAAAATCTTTATGAAGAAACAGCATTTAAAAATTTAGCAACATCAAAGAAAAAAGGAGAAGCTGGACTCAAGGAAATAGAGGAAGGTAAAAAGTTGCAAAACGATATAATAAATGCTTTAAACTCTATAAAATCAGATAAAATTTATAAAAATAGAGAAGAATTTATTGATGTATTAAAAACATTGTTTAAAGAAAAACAATTAAAGTTAAGTGCAAACATTTTAAAGGCAATTTTGTCTGCTCTATCTGAAAAGGATGAAACAGCAGATATATGTGTAGATTCTAAGGGAAATCCAGAGGCAGACCCAGATTTGAGAGATACAGAAAATGTACCACTAAAAGAGGATATATATGAATATTTTGAAAGGGAAGTTAAACCTCACGTTTCTGACGCTTGGATAGATGAAGATAAAACAAAAATAGGCTACGAAATACCTTTTACAAGACATTTTTATAAGTATGAACCATTAAGAAGCTCAGAGGAAATAAGAAATGAAATAATAGAACTTGAAAAGATTATACAGGAGAAGCTAAAGAAGGTGATGGAGATATGAGATATAAAAGGTATGAGAAATATAAGGATAGTGGAATAGAGTGGATAGGGGAAGTGCCAGAAGGATGGGAAATTGATAAACTAAAAAAATCTATTGTGAGTTTAAAAAATGGCATATGGGGTGATGAACCACAAAACGATGAAAATGACATATATTGTATAAGAGTAGCAGACTTTAATCGAGATAATTTTGAAATTGAAGATAAAGAGTTTACAATTAGGAATTTTCCTAAAGAGAAACAAAGGGAATATTTATTAAACAAGGGGGATTTATTGATAGAAAAATCAGGTGGAGGTGAAAAACAACCAGTAGGTTTTGTTGTTAGATATAATCTTGATAAAAAGGCTATATATGCAAATTTTATGGCTAAGATGATATTAGATAAAAAATATGCGGATTCTAATTATTTTAAGTATTTACATTCGGTGATATATTCAAAAAGAATAAATGTGAGGTCCATTAAACAGACAACGGGAATACAAAATTTAGATACAAATTATTATTTTCAAGAATATGTTGTATATCCACCAATTAATGAACAAATTAAAATAGCAAATTATCTTGACCAAAAAACTTCCGAAATAGATTCCCTTATCCAAGACAAAGAAAAATTAATATCACTACTTGAAGAAAAAAGACAAGCAATAATAACAGAAGCAGTGACGAAAGGACTAAATCCAAATGTAAAAATGAAGGATAGCGGAATAGAGTGGATAGGGGAGATACCAGAGCATTGGGAGGTAAAACCATTAAAAAGAATATTTAAAATTGTTAATGGAGGAACACCAAATAGTTCAAGAGAAAGTTACTGGAATGGAGAAATTGTTTGGGTAACACCTAATGATTTGAGTAAATTGACGGAGGTTTATATAAAAAATTCGGAACGAAAAATTACTGAAGATGGATTGTACAACTGTTCAGCAAGGATAGTATCAAGAGGAAGCATTATTATTTCTACAAGAGCACCTATAGGATATGTTGCTATTGCTGGTGTAGATTTATGTACTAATCAAGGTTGCAAAAGCCTTGTTGCTATTAAGAAAGCTAACCCTAAATATTTTTATTATTGGATATTCAGTATTAATTTTTATTTGAATGCTTTAGGTCAAGGAACTACTTTTATGGAATTATCGAATGACAATTTATCAATGGTAGGATTACTAATTCCACCAATATGTGAACAAGAAGAAATAGCTAATTTCCTTGACAAAAAAACTTCCGAAATAGATTCACTTATTAATGATATTAAGCAACAAATTCAAAAACTAAAAGAATATCGTCAATCATTAATATTTGAAGCTGTTACAGGCAAAATTGATTTAAGAGATATTACACTACAATAAATTGGGGAGGGGAATTTGTATGTCCATTGACCATACTGAAAAAGGTTTTGAAACCAATATTGAAGATTATTTGATTAATATAAACGGTTATAGAAAGCGTAATTTAAAAGAAGATGCATTAGAAACTTTCAAAAAAATTGCAATAGATGTAGATATTTTATTTGAATTTTTAGAATCAACACAAGCAAAAGAAATAGAAAAGTTAAAGAATGTATATAAATCATCATATAAAGAAAAAATCATTGAAAGAATTAATAGAGAACTTAATAAGAGGGGATTAATAGATTGCCTAAGACATGGTATTAAAGATTATGGTGTTCATTTAAAACTTGCATATAATAGACCTGCAAATAATTTAAATTATACGTTATTAAACTTATACACTAAAAACATATTTACAGTTTCAAGACAAGTACATTATAGTGAAAAAAACAATAATAGTGTAGATATGATGATAATGCTTAATGGATTACCAATAATGATTTTGGAGCTTAAAAATCCTCTTACTGGTCAAACTGTTGAAGATGCAAAATTGCAGTATATGACTGATAGAGACCCTAATGAAATTTTATTTAAATTTAAAAAAAGAGCAATAGTATTCTTTGCAGTTGATACTGAAGAAGTTTATATGACTACAAAGTTAGAGGGAAAGAACACAGTGTTTTTACCATTTAACAAAGGAAATAATGGAGGAAGCGGAAACCCAGAAGTAGAAGGGAAATATAAAACATACTATCTATGGGAAGAGATATTGCAAAAGGACAGTTTATTAGATATTTTATTTAATTTTGTTTTTATAAAGAAAGAGCAGATAAAAGATAGTACAGGTGAAATAGTAGAAGAAAAAGAAACATTAATTTTCCCAAGATATCATCAATTAGATGTAGTAAGAAAGTTAGAATATGATACTAAAAATTATAGAACGGGAAGAAATTATTTAATTCAACATTCAGCAGGAAGTGGAAAAACCAATAGTATTTCATGGCTTGCACATAGACTTGCAAAGCTTCATGATAAAGATAATAACCCTATATTCAATAGCGTTATAGTTATAACTGATAGAAGAGTATTGGATAAGCAATTACAAGATGCTATTTACCAAATTGAACATAAAGCAGGAATGGTTGCAAAGATAGAAAAAGATTCAAATCAATTAGCAGAAGCATTGATTAATGGAACAAGAATAATAATAACAACGTTGCAAAAGTTCCCTTATATTATTGAAAAAATAAATGGTCTTGAAACAAGAAACTACGCAATTATTATAGATGAAGCCCATTCATCACAAACAGGGAAGTCTGCGGCTGCTTTAAGGTTAGTTTTGTCTGCGAATGATTTAAATGAAGCAGAAGAGTTAGATAAACAAAATGAAGAAGATTATTTAGAAGATAAAATAAATGAAGAAATAAAAAAATTAGGTCCTCATAGAAATATATCGTATTATGCATTTACAGCTACACCAAAGGCTAAAACTCTTGAGTATTTTGGTATAAGGGGAGATGATGGTAAATATTATCCGTATCATGTGTATTCGATGAGGCAAGCCATTGAAGAGGGATTTATTTTAGATGTATTAAAGAACTATGTTACCTACAAAACCTTCTATAAAATATCTAAAAAAATAGAAGAAGACCCTGAAGTTCCATCAAGAAAAGCGGCAAAGGCTATAGCAAAATATGTATCATTACATCCCCACAATATAGCACAGAAAACAGAAATAATGATTGAACATTTTAGGCAAGTAACAAGACATAAAATTGGTGGAAGAGCCAAAGCAATGGTTGTTACAAGTTCAAGATTACATGCAGTAAGATATAAACAAGCATTTGATAAATATATAAATGAAAAAGGATACAACGATTTAAAAGCTTTAGTGGCATTTTCGGGAACAGTAATTGATGATGGTGTAGAGTATACAGAAGAAGGTATAAATAGAATAAGTGAAAGGGAATTACCAGAGAAATTTAAATCTGATGAATATAAGGTATTACTTGTTGCTGAAAAATATCAGACAGGCTTTGATGAACCACTACTTCATACTATGTATGTTGATAAAAAGCTTGAAGGTATTAAAGCAGTACAAACATTGTCAAGGCTAAATAGAACCTGCAAAGGTAAAAATGACACATTCATATTGGATTTTGTTAATGACCCTGAAGAAATCAAGAAGGCGTTCCAAACCTTTTATGAGGTTACTGAATTAGAATGTGCAACTGACCCTAATGTTTTGTATGATTTACAGAATGAATTAAATGCAGTGCAGGTATATACAGAAGATGAAATATTAGATGTGGTAAAACTTGAGTTTGAAAATAAATTAAAATCACCAAAAGGACAAGAGAAACTCAACTCTATTCTTGATAAGGCAGTAGAAAGATTTAAAAAACTTCCAAAAGAAGAACAAGAACAGTTTAAAAGTGTTGCTAATAAGTATGTTAGAACATACTCTTTCATTCTTCAGATAGGACCTTTTGCGGATACAGAATTGCATAAACTATATATTTATTTGAATTTTCTTCTTAAGAAACTACCGAAATCAGGTTCAGTTAAGCTAAATTTAGCAGATGAAGTAGCTTTAGAATATTATAAAAATCAGAAAACCTTTGATGGAAGCATTTCGTTAATTAGAGAAGATAGAGCAACCTTGAAGCCTACTTCCTTTGGAAAATCAATAAATGAAGAGGAGAAAACAAAGCTGTCTACTATTATAGAAAAAATAAATAAGAGATTTGGAACGGAGTTTACAGAAACAGATAGACTTACATTAGACCAATTAGAACAAGATAGTATTAACAATGAAGATATTAGGATTAGTGCAAATAGTAATGATTTTGATAACTTCAAGTTAGATTACACAAAGGCGTTTATGGATATTTTAATTAATAGAAGAGAAGAGAATGAAAAACTATTCCTTAAAATAATGACTGAGGATGAGTTTAAGAGTGTGGTATTTGACTATTTAGCTAAGAAAGTATATGACCAATTAAGAAATACTGCTATATAAAATTTGTCGGCAATCGGGCGGTTGTGGTATACCACAACCACTCAATTGCCGACAAAAATTTATTTATAAAAAATTAAGTTTATAGTTATATTTATATTTAAAATTTATTAATCATATATTTATAGATACTTTTAAATATAAACTATCGCACTTTGGAAAGTCGTGCAGATAGACTCCTGCGGGAGATAAAAAAATACCTCCCAGACTTATATAAAAATCTTATGAGAATATATGAATACATTGGAACAGATGAGGAGGAAAGAGTAATAAAAGAAGAGTACGAAAAGATTGATGGGATATCTATTGATTTTGGTGTAATGCAGAGAACCCACAGGGCAGTTGTTATACCAACTAATTTTGTATGGGATGATATAGGAAGCTTTACATCCCTTGAGAGATTTTTAAGCAAAGATGAAAATGGAAACATAATTCAAAACTGTGAAGCTGCTGTTATGGATGTAAAAAATACAACAATAATGGGAGATAAAAGGTTAGTTGCTGCAATAGGAATAAGGGATATGCTAATTATAGATACTGATGATGTAATTTTAGTATGTCCAAAGGATAGGGCACAGAGTATAAAGGATTTAGTTAAGAAGATTTCAAGCAGTGAAGAATTTGAGAAGTTTATATAATTTAACAAAAAAAATCCTTCCTAAAAAAGAGGAAGGATTTTTTTAGTGTGAAACGAACAAACTTTATGAAGTTTTGCCTTTGTGGTTAACGTAACTCTTGTTATAAGTTTCGAAATGTTAAAAGGACAGTTTTTATAATACTGCTATTTGGATAGTGTTAAATAATTATTTTTATTATTCAAGCGGAATTTTTCACCTCCTTACAGAAAAAATGTAACTTTTGCCGAGGATTAATTTAAATATTAATTCCTTTCGTTAAAACTTGTCGAAAATTACATATTGATAAAATATTTTGTCTAAATTAAAATATAGTTAACAAAAACTTTAAAATTATTATAATTATATTTCAACTTCGGAGGTGAATCTATGGTAAAAAAACACAAATTTAATTCTATAAGATTTAAACTAACAATAATTCCATTATTGGTATTATTTATTTCTTATACCTTATTTACTGTTTTAGCAGTAAATTATACAAAAAAGTCTGTGTTATCAACGATGAAAAATGATGGTTTAGAACTTACAAGACAAATGGCAAAAAGAATAGAACAAAGTGGATTGGCGTATAACACGCTAAATGAACAGGTAGAAGATAAAATAAGAGTATCAGGTAGGATTATTTTAGAACAACCATCAATAAATAATGAAGTGTTAGTTAAACTTGCAGAGACATTAGGTGTAGATGAAATAAACTATACTGATTCAAAGGGTGTAATAATTTATTCTAACCTTCAATCAAGCATTGGAGCAAGTTTTGATGAAAAACATATTTCTTATCCTGTGTTATCAGGCAAACAGAGTGAGCTTATGGAAAATATAAGAAAAAGCAGAGAAAACAATAATTACTATAAATATGGCTATATTAAAAATCCAAAGGGTGGAATGATTCAGGTCGGGATACTTGCCAATAAGATACAGGCTATGTATGACCAAACAAGCTATCAGGCAATAGTAGATGAAATTGGTAAAAACCCTAATATAGTTTATGCTCTATTTATAGATAGAAATCTAAAGGCAGCAGCCAACAGCATAAAAGAAAGAATAGGAATTGAACTTAAGGAGGAGGGAAGTAAAAAGGCAGCTATAGATGGTTTAGAATCCGCTTCAGAATATTATTATGATGTTAAAAAGGTGAAGGTATACGATGTTTTAGCACCAGTATATATTAATGGAAAGCACATCGGTGCGATTAATATAGGTATTTCAATGAAACCTGTATATGATGCAATAAATAAAACTATTATTACAATGAGTATTATAGGAATTCTTTCATTTTTACTGGTAGGATCAATACTATTTATATTCTCTAACAATGCAGTAAATGCAATTAATAAATTTAAAGCTCTACTTTCATATATGTCTGATGGAGATTTAACAAAGGATGTAGACGGAAATCTTATAAAAAATAAAGATGAATTTGGAGAGATGGCAAAGGCTATCTTAGGGGTAAAAGAATCCTTTAAGATGATAATTGGCGATATTAAACAAAAATCGGAATATATTAGTAAATCATCAGAAGAATTAGCTTCAACATCACAGGAGATGGCAGCAGGTTCAGAAGAGGTTGCAGCTACCATAAATGAAGTGGCAAGAGGAACACATACACAATCTGAAGAGATCTCTGCCGTTGTTAGTTTAATGCAGGATTTAGCTAAAAATATGGATAACATATATCAAAAATTAAAAAATGTTAAAGAATCAACAGATGATACAAAAAATAAAGTAAATATAGGTAAGAATGAATTAAATCTTCTTTTAAAATCAATTGAGGATATAAAACAATCCTTTACGATGGTTAATAATAAGGTTCAGAACCTTTCAAATTCTGTAGTAAGAGTTAGTAGTTTTACGGATGCAATAACAAATATTGCAGATCAAATAAACCTTCTTGCATTAAATGCGGCAATAGAGGCAGCACGTGCAGGAGAAGCAGGACGTGGCTTTGCAGTTGTTGCTGATGAAGTTAGGAAACTTGCAGAGGAATCTAAGCGTTCTGCAGATGAAATAAAAAATCTAATTACTTCAATAAATGAAGATACTAAGGAAGTTATAACAACTGTTAGTGAGGTTGATAATCACGTTAAATCCCAAATTGAAACAGTGGATAAAACTGTAAAATCCTTCGAGGATATATTAATTTCAGTTGAGGCTATTGTTCCTACAATAGAAGATGTATATAAATCAGTTGATTCAACAGTTGAGGTTAAGGATCTTGTACTTGCAAAGACTGAAAATGTATCAAGTATAATTGAAGAAGCATCTGCTTCAACTGAAGAAATTTCAGCATCAAGTGAAGAGATGTCTGCTTCAGTGCAGGACATTGCAGAATCAGTACAAGGACTTGCACAAATTGCAGATGAGCTTGTAAAAGCGGTAGAGAGATTCAAAATATAAGACAACAAGGTTAAAAGTAAAATCAACCATTTAGGGGTAATAAGTGTATAGGTTTGAGTATATTAATTGAAAAATCATAACATATTTAAAATTGTGTTAAATGCACTTCATCCTTCCTTTAATCTATGGAAGGATGAAATTTTTTTTGTTATAATTAAAGTACACATTCTACAAAGGGGGTATATGATGAAAGATTTACTAAAGTTATTTTTGATTTTTGTTTTTGGGGGACTTGTATCTGCAGCCTTTATTTTTTTAAATTTAAATCCTATAATATCATTTACAATATTAACTTTATTGTTGCCGTTAGTGACCTATTTTACTTCTAAAAGGGTGGTGTATGTAAAGGAAAAGGTTGAAAAAAATGAGTTAAATTTTACGGATATATCAAAAAAGCTTGCAAATAGTAGCAGGGATATATATATATCAAGCAATAAACTATATGATTTGTCAAAGGAGATATACAGCTTATCAGATGAAATAACTGTACTAAGCGATAAGGATAATTCAAATATAAAATCAATAATAAAAGAAATAGAGAACATTATGTCAAAGGTTTCAGATATAATGAGATCAGCCCAAGATGCTAAGAACTTTTCAAATTATTGTATAAAAGACATTAAAGAAAATGAAAATTCAATAAAGACTTCAAGACAAAATTTTGATGAGCTAATAAATGTATATAGGAATTTTTCAAAGAGCAAGGATGAGCTCGTTACATCCTCACAAAAGATTTATGAGATTGCAGATTATATAAATGAAATTGCAAATAAGACACACCTTTTATCCTTAAATGCGAGCATAGAGGCAGCACGTGCTGGTGAATCTGGACGTGGATTTTTAGTGGTAGCTTCAGAAATTAAAAAGCTTGCAGCTCAATCAAAGGAGTTTAGCGACAATATTAAAAAGGTATTAGATGGAATTACTCAAAATATAAATAGACTTGATGAGGTTTCAAACCAAAGTTCAATTAAGATGGAACAGACAAAGATGGAGATGGAGGAGCTTTATAATTCAATATACAGATTTATAAATTCTTCTGTTGAGCTTAATAAAAATATTGATAATGTAATTATACAGGCAAAGGGAATAGAGTCTTCAACAAATTCAGCCCTTGAAACTGCACAGGCTGTTTACTCATCCCACGAAAATACATCTTCGTTGATAGAAAAGGCAGCAGAACTTATACAAAATCAATGGACTGTTGTAGAAAAGTTTAAAGTTATCTCAAATGATATTTCTTCAGCATCAGATGAATTTTTAAGCCAAAGTATAGATAAAAGTGTAGAGGATAAATTAGTTGAGATAGGTAAAAAAATAATGGAATACAGAGGAGATAAGTCAGAGGCAGCATTGAAAAGATTATGCAAGGAATTAGACATAAATGATGTTTATTATGCAAATTCACAGGGAATATTTGAATATGGTACAACAAAGGATGCATTGGGTTTAAATATTTTTGAACTTGATAGAAGGTATAGGGATTTTGTAAAGAGTGGAAGAGAAGTTCAAATATACCCACTAACAAGAAGATTAGACACAGGAGAACTATTTAAGTTTATGGCTGTAAAGAGGGTGGATAAAGAAGGGGTAATATCAGTTGGTATATCTATAGACAAACTCCTAAATAAGTGCCACCCAGGTGAAATGTGACATTTCCCATAATATGTATTAAATTATTGCTATAATTTTTAATCTAATAAGCGACATTCATCTTAGAGTTTTCAAGATGAATGTCGCTCTATTTTTAGGTAATATTATAAACCTTATCAATTCCTAACTGATTATTTATAAAATATAGATAGGCATAAGAATTGAAAAGGCAAACAAACTCCATAAAAACTTATTGTTGTACTATAATTTTGTTTCATTTTTTATTTTTCCTGTTCCTCTTTTGCTTCCTTTATATTTTTTATGTCATAAACTCCACTTTCAACAGTTTTAATTGCAGCATCAAGTCTTTTATCTAAAAGACAATGCAAATCCTCTGCTGAACGTCTAATCTCAAATACCAGCTCCAAAAGTTCTTTTATTTCGTGTTGTTCTGTAAAATTTATATGTGAAATGGAATTTGCAGCAGAAGCAAATCCATCAGCAGCGACTCCAAGCCTTGATATTGAATCGATAATTGGTAATATCTCCGTATTAAAAAGCTCACCAACCGATTTATACTTTGCCGCAAAACCAAATTTTTCTACTGTCTCGCCCACAAAACCACCCCTTCTTAGTTTTTTAAGGGGACATTACAATATTTTTCCTACTGCCTCCTTATATATGTTTAGTGTCTCCTTTGCAGTTTTATTCCAACTAAATTTTAATGAATGTTCATATCCCTTTTTGGCGAGACCTTCTCTTTTGTTTTCATCCACAATAAGACTCTCAATTGAGTTTTTTAGCTCTTCTGCATCAAAGGGATTAATAAGAAGTGCAGCATCTTCAACAATTTCAGGTATAGATGAAACATTAGATGTTATAACTGGTGTCTTACAACTCATTGCCTCAAGGGGAGGAAGTCCAAAACCTTCATACAGTGATGGATATAAAAATATAGTTGCACCACTATAAAAATAGGGCAAATCCTCATAGGGTACATATCCAGTAAATATAACATTTTCCTTTATGTTTAGACTATTTGCAAGGCTTATCAAAAAGCTGTGCTCATCTTTAGATGAACCTACAATAACAACCTTAAACTTATCCCTTATATCTTTAATGAGCCTTGAATAGGCAAGAAGTATGGATTTAACGTTTTTCCTTGGACTAAATCCACCAATGTATAAAAAGTAATCAAAATCTATGTTATATCTTTTATTTAAAAAGTCTCTGCATACATCCTTTTCGATTGGTCTGAAATAGTCATCGGCTGCAAGGTGTGTTACCTTTATCTTATCCTCCTCCACGTCAAATATCCTCATAATATCCTTTTTGGAGAAGTTTGAAACGGTTATTATAAAATCAGAATTTTGTATTATCTGTGGCATTTGCGATATAAATTTTTTTAAATATCCACGACCAACAGTTTCGGGCATTACATATGGAATCAAATCGTGAATTGTAGATATATAGATACAGTTTTTTTTAGAAGGAAGTCCTATTCCGTTCTGTGGAACGTGATATAAATCAATTTTTTTAGCCTTTAGGTTTTCGGGTATAAAGTATTCCTCAAAAAAATGGTGGTGTTTTTTAGAAGCAATACTTATGGATATGTTCTTATTAAAGTTAAATTGTTTATAGTTACTCCCATACCAGTATAATAAATAATTATTTTCAAAGTCGTGTAGATTTATATATTTCAAAAGCTCTATTGTATAGGTTCCAATTCCGGTTCCAGCATAAAGATTAGCACCTCTTGCATCTATGGCAATATTCATCCTATCACTCCGAAAATTAGCTGTATATATTATAAATATTACATTTATTAGCCAAATGTGCATATTTTTTTAAATATCATAGTAGCACAAAAAGAATTTATAAACATATTATAAAATAGAACTCTTAAATGGGAGATGAAGTATGTTTTTTGATGAAGTAGAAAAGGCCTATGGATTTAAAATTCTCTCCTACGAAAAAATAAAGAATATATATAAACTTAATACAGATAAAGGTTTATATTGCTTAAAAACATCAAAGTACGATTTAAAACAATATAATTTTATTATAAGTGTAATGCTATATCTTATAAATAAAGGCTATGAACACATACTTCCTATTTATAAAACAAAGGATGGAGAGCTTTTTATATCATTAAATGATGCTTATGCATATCTTACAGACTTTATAGAAGCAAAGGAGGCAGACTTTAAGGATTTAACAGAACTTAAGATGTGCATAGAGGCAATTGCAAGGCTTCATATATTATCAAGAGGATTTAAATATGACATAAGAATAAGAGATTATTATGGTAAGTGGATTGAAAAGTTTAGAAAAAGAAGTAGTGAACTTTTATACTTTAGAGCAATATGTGAAGCAAAGGAGGATAAAACTGAGTTTGATGAGATATTCTTAAAATATTTTGATATGCACTATAAACAGTCACTGAAGTGCCTAAGGGATTTTGAAAAGTCCGGATATCTAAAAATAATGGAATCCCATAAAAAACTTCACGAGGTATGCCATCACGATACAGCAAATCACAACTTTTTAATAACAAACGATAATCTAATTATAATTGATTATGACTATGCAATAATGGATACACATCTTCACGACCTATCAAGTATATTAATCAGAAACTTAAGATATGGTAATTGGGATATTAAGCTATTTAACTTCATTTTAAATGAATATGGAAGATACATTCCTGTTTCATTGGAGGAGGTTAATCTTATATTCTGCTTTATGGAGTTTCCACAGGATTTTTGGCAGGTGGGTCTGCAATATTATGTTGAGAAGCAGCCCTGGACAGAGGACAACTTTTTAAAGAGGCTAAATAGGGTTGTTTCTGATTCGGAAAATAGATTTAAATTTTTAGATGAGCTGGAGGGGTTATATGGAAAATATAGATAAATATATAGAAAAAATAGAAAAAATGAAGAGCGAACTTAACGATATAACCTTAGAACTTCTTAAAAGGACAGATGAAGAAAATATAAACATTGGAGATTTGGAGGATAAAATAAAAGGTTTAAAGGATGAAATAAAGAGGTTGAAAAAATTGAGAAAACAGCAGGAGAAGATGGAGGAACTTCTTGAGAAGAAGGATGAGATTATAAGGGAGATAGAAAAATCAAAGGAAAAGCATTTAAAGAAAAAGCGTAAAAGAAAACATTAGGAGTGATTGTATGGATTTTAAAGGGGGAAAAGATAAAATAAAAAAAATTGAAAAGGTTGACGATGGGTTTATTGTTGATATTGGAAGTAGAAGACTTCATTTAAAGAAGGTTGGTATAAAGGAGTCAGAAATACTTTTTATAAATGAAGTTATAGAACATTCTGTGAAAAATGGATTTAATAATATTGTTGTATTTGAAAGCCTAAGTGATGGGAAACCATATATAAAGTATGAAAATGAACTTTATATTTTAACAAACATATATAGCTTTGTCGATTTAAAGAAGGATATAAATGCCTATTGTTTAGCTTCGCTTTTGGCAGATTTTCACAAAACAACAGGGGGATTTACAGCAAGGGATGAAATAAAACCAAGTGTAACCTGGGGAAAGAGAACAGGTAAATATAGAAATCTTTATACAATGTTAGATAAATTTATAGATGAGATAAGTGAAAAGAGTAGGCGTAATGAGTTTGAGGAGAAGGTTGTATCTATTTTGGGTGAGCTAAAGACAAGATGTAAAGGTGCAATGAAGGCCTTTAGAAGCATAGAATATTTTAATCTTCTTGAACTAAGTATGAAGAAGAAGGAAATAGTCCTATATGACATTGGAAAACAGACATTGGCGGAGTTAAATGGAAAGTATTATATATACGATGTATTTGATTTATCCTATGGACTTATAGAGGAAGATTTGGCTATGCTCATAAAAAAGACAAATAGAGAAAATAAAGACAAAATAATAGATATTTACAGTAAAAATTCACCAAGGCAGATAAACTTAAATATACTTGAGGCATATTTAAACTTTCCTGAAAATACACTTAAGGTAATATGTGAATATATGAGGCAGAAGGATGCTAATTTAGTAGCAAAGCTTCAAAGGGCCTCTATTAAGGATGATGTGAGGTGAATTTATGGAATATAAGTTTAGAGACAAAGTATATCTTTCAACATATATGTTAGACACAGAACTTTTTGATAGATATAATTTTTTAGTTGAAGATGCTGTGCCCATCCGTTCAGTTTTTATATTAAAAACAAATGAGGGGCTTAAGATACTTAAAAAGATAGATTATAAGTTAGAGGAACTTGAGTACATCTATGAGGCACTAAATCACATAAGAAGGACATACCCCTATGTAATAAATTTTAAGCAGAGTATAGAAGGAAAACCCTATGTTGAATATCAAGGTGGTATATATGTTGTACTTGATTTAATTGAGGGACGCGAGTGCATATATGAAAATCCTGTTGATTTAATAGGAGCATCAAAGTCACTTGCAAAACTTCATAGTGCATCAGAGGGAATTAAGGTTAAGGATATACGAAACAATCTCTATAAGATGGAAGCAAATATCATAAAAAAGATAAAGGAACTTAATATGTGTAGAGACTTTGCAAAGCTTCATTTAAATAAGAGTGACTTTGATAAACTTTTTTTAGAGTATGCAGATTATTATATAGATGAAGCAACACAAGCCCTAAACAAACTCCAAAAGTCGGAGTATAGGAGGTTGTGCAGAGAAAGGTATGTTCTTTGCCACCACGATTTAGCACATCACAATATAATTGTGGACAATGAGGATAATTATTATTTTGTTGATTTTGACTATGCTGTTGTGGATTTACCCTATCACGACCTCTGTAATCTTATAACAAAGGCAATAAAACACAATATGTGGAATATAGATATGGCAGACACTGTTCTTCAGGGATACAGAAGCATTAACGAGCTAAAAAAGGATGAACTTGAGGTGCTTTATGCATACCTTTTATTCCCACAGGATTTTTATGATATCACGATAAGCTACTATATGAAGACAAGAGGATGGGATGAGGATGAATTTTTTGAAAAGCTAAAGCGAAAGGCAGAGTATAAGGATGATAGGGAGAGGTTTTTAAAGGACTTTAAGGAGTTTATAGAAGGATAGAGGGGAGCAAAATTCCCCTCTATCTATTTAATATTTCTATTGTTTCAATTGTTGTTTTCTTCCAAGAATATATACTGCTTCTCTTTAGTGCTTTAAGCACCATTTTGTTATATAGAGTTTCATCCTTTAGAAGAATCAGCATTTTTTCTTTTATATCCTCTATTTCATATGGGTCAATATATAGTGTATCCTCCCCAAGAACTTCAGGTATAGATGTTTTATTTGATGCAATTGTTGGTGTTCCACAGGCCATAGCCTCAAGAGGAGGAAGACCAAAACCTTCGTAAAAGGAGGGATAAACAAAAATCTTTGCAGCATTATAAAAGATTGGAAGTTCTTCAACAGGAACATATCCAGTAAATACTACATCATCCTTTAGATTAAGTTTAAGAGCAAGATCCCTGTAATCATAATAGGACCTACCTTTTTTCCCAAGTATAACAAGTTTAATAGGATTTTTGTACTTTTCCTTTAATAGTGAAAAGGCCTGTATAAGTCCCTTTATATTTTTTCTTGGACTAAATCCACCGACATAAAGGATAAAATCATCTTCTATACCATAGTTTCTTAGTACAAAGTTTTTACAAATTTCTTTATCCATAGGAACATAAAAATCCTCGGCTGCAAGATGTGTTACATATATTTTTTCTTCAGGAAAGTTTAGGGTTTCTGCAATATCTTTTTTTGAGAAATTAGATACGGTTATTATTCCATCTACTCTTTTAATAAGCTCTGGAACTTCTCTAAGATATATGTCAAGATATTGAGGGCCTACTGTTTCAGGCATTTTATAGGGGATTACATCGTGAAGTGTAATAAAAAATCTGCAGGGTTTATCCTTTGGTAGACCAATTCCATTTTGAGGTACAAAATATACATCCATATTTGTATTGCTGATTAAATTAGGAATATAGACATCCTCCCAAAAGGTATCTTTACTTCTGTCGTCAATTATATTAACCTCAATGTTATTTGGAATATCAAGGTCGGAGTTGTTTTCATTAGGCAAAAAGAAGGTGTACCTGTTTATTTTATCGAGCCTGCATATATTATAGATAATTTGATATGTGTATGTGCCAATTCCAGTTCCACGATACCATCTTGCGGCACGTGCATCAATTCCAATCTTCATTTTAGCACCTTATAAATATTTCTACTATATCATAATATGTTATATAAATAAAAGTGTGAAGAAGGAACGTAAAGAAAAAGGGCTGCATTTTGCAGCCCAGATGTTAAGGAATTAAGCAGCTTTTTCTTCTTCTTTTTGTTCGCTTGATCTATTGTATTTTTTAGTGTATGTCACAAGTAATAGTATTGAAGCTGTAGTATATACAGCAGCAGTTATATAGTAAGCTACTGCATAACCAGATGTAGTCTTAAATAGGAATCCCTTTGTAAAGAAACCTGCAAGTATTGATGTTAGTGCACCTGCAACGAATATTGCTGAGTTGTATGCAGGTCTTAGTTCCTTTGAAACGAATTCCATTGGTAGTGAGTTCATTATTGGGTTTGCAGCATTCATAAGACCAAATCTAAAGAATAGTGCTAAACCTACTACCATAGCAGCCTTGTCACCAAATGCACGTCCATTTGCAATGAACATCATAAATGGAATTGATGCAAGTGCAAGACCACCAAGTGCAACAACTTGTCCAATCCTCTTTACTATATATGGACATATAGCTGTAAATATAACGCCAGCAAAGTATGAATAAGAAATTAGCTTTGAAGTAGTTGCTCTGTCTATTCCAACAAACTTATTTAGATATACTGAGAAGTATGGGCATATTAATGATGCACCAAATCTAATTAGAGCATAATATACTAAGAATATAAGAACGTATTTATTAGTAAGTATTGACCAATCAAAGCCCTTCTTTTCTTTGCTTGTTTCTTTATAGTCTGATTCAACTTGTTTTACAAATAGGAATGGTATTAATGATATAAGTGCAACTATTGCAAACATTAGAAGTACGTCTTTATGTGCAAGGATATATTGATTTAGCATTTCAGGGCTCATCTTGTCAACTGCTTCTGAAATAGCTTGAGCTTCTGCCTTTGAAATATTCATTCTTGCAGCAAATCTATTTACAATTAATGAACCTCCAAAGTAAGTTGCAACAACCATACCAGCAAGGTTTGTCCAAATAGCAGTTGAGAATATTTTATTTCTGTTTTCTGGTGTAGTATATGCTGTAAGGTATGGTGGAAGTATTACGTCATAAAGTGTTGTACCAGTTAATATTGCAAGTGTTGCAACTGGGAATATAAGTCCAACATTTACATAAGCAACTGCAACAAGTCCTAATATAACCATTAAAGGAGCTGCAAGTGCAAGTGCCTTATATCCTACCTTTGGTGCTAAAAGAAGAATTGCTGCTGCAAGGAAGGTACTGTAGCCCATATAGGCTGAAAATGATTGTGCAGTACCAAGTGATACTTGTTGTAGGAATGTAACAAGTACGTCAAAGGCTATACCTGAAAGTAATCCCATAAATATGTAGCTTACTATGAAGGCATAGCTGTTAAGGTTAAAACGTTTTAATTCCTTTTGTTCCATTGTGCTACCCCCTATATTATTTTTTTTCGACAATTAGTATTATAAAATGTTAAAATAATTTTAACAATATATTTTAAAAAAGTAGTAATATTTAGTAAATTCAAATAATATTTTAAATTGAATTGAAAATGACGGATAAAATGCAAAATAGTCTATGATATAAAAACTTGAATTAAAAAATTCAATAAAAACAACCAGTATAAAATTTCGAAAAATTTAGAAAAACAAATTTAAGCAATGATTTTGCTTGTTTATGTTACAAAAAATAAACATTCTGAAATTTTAGTTTTGTGAACTAAAAACGCTTTATTTTGCTAAACATATTGTCAATTATTTATTATTCATTTGGAATAGTTGAATAGAAACTGACATAAAAATGAATAAAGGGGGTGGAATTATGGTTAGAGAAACAGAAATATCAAATCAATTTGGTTTTAGAATATACGACTGTATACCAAAAAAAGGAGTATATTTACTAAAAACCGACAAAGGGGATAAATGTTTAAAGAAAATATCCTATGGAATTCAAAAACTAAATTATATTTATAAGGCTAAAAATCATATTGTTTCAAATGGTTTTGAAAGGGTAGATAGATACAATCTATCCCTTAATAATAATCCATATGCCCTTGTAAATGAGGATATATATATAGTTACCGACTGGATTGATGGAAGAGAGGCAGATTTTAAGATATTAGAAGATGTTAAGATAGCTGCAAGAACTTTAGCAAAATTTCATATAGCAGCAAGGGGGTTTGATTTAGAGGAAAACCTTAAGGTTAGATGTGATGTAGGTAAATTGCCATACGTCCTTGAAAAAAGACTTAGAACCCTTAAGAAAATGAAGGAGATGGCACAAAAGAACAAAAAGAAAACTGAGTTTGATATGCTGTATTTATCAAATGTAGATAGTTTTTATGAGCTTGCAAAGAATTCTTATGAAACTATCAATATGGAAAGCTATAAAAAGGTATGCGATATGTCCCTAATTGAAAAGGTTTTGTGCCACCACGATTACACATACCACAACATATTAATAAAAAATCCTGATGAGGTGTACTTAGTTGATTTTGATTATTTGAAATCTGAGGTTCAGGTCTATGACTTATCAACCCTTATTGTTAAAACATTAAAGAGGGTTGACTGGAATATAGATTATGCAGTAGTTATTTTAAAGGAATACTCATCAATAAGAGAGCTTACTTCTGATGAAAAGGAAGTATTAAAGACACTACTTAAATTTCCACAGAGATTTTGGCGGCTTGCTAATAGATACTACTATAAAGAGGCAGCTTGGACAGAGGCTACTTTCCTAAAGAAAATGAAGGAGATAGTTGATGAAAAGGATAGATATTTAGAGTTTTTAAGCAAGTTAGATGAAATATTGTGATGTATGAAAAATGTGATAACTGTGACATAGGGCAGTTTGGAAGGTATATATTCTAAACTGCCCTATGTCATTATTTTTTAACCTTATACTTCAATAAAACATATTATATACAAAGGAGGTGATGTTATGGAGGAATTTAAAGTGGGGGATATAGTTATAAGGAAATCCTATGGCGGTGATGTCTATTTTAAAATAATGGAGATAGTAAAAAAACAGGATGGTACAAACCTATATATTTTAAAGGGAACTAACTACAGATTAATTGCAGATGCACAGGAGGAGGATTTAGAGAAGCCACCTATTTCTAAAATATCAAAGGAGGAAGATGAAACCCTAAAGAGAGTAAATACACTCATTAAAAAGGCAGTACTTCAAAGAAGAAGTCAAGGGACCTTTCAAAGAATAAATACTCCAAATGTAAACTCAAATGTTACCTTTGGCCGTCCTGGCAAGGTCCTTCATATAGATGGTGATATGGAATATTTAAATATATGCTTAAAAGGATATAAACAGCTTGGTATAGAGGCTTATGGAAGATTTGTTCCAGAGGTTAGGCAGCCGGATGTTGTTCTTGAGCTTTTAAATGAAGTAAGACCTGATATATTGGTCTTAACAGGTCACGATGCGATGCTTAAGGGTAGTCAGGACTACAAAAATTTAGATAGCTATAGAAACTCAAGATACTTTGTCGAGGCGGTAAGAAGAGCAAGGGAATACGAGCCATCCTATGATGATTTGGTTATATTTGCCGGTGCTTGTCAATCCTTCTATGAAGCATTAATTGAGGCAGGGGCAAATTTTGCAAGCTCTCCTAATAGGGTTTTTATACACGCCATGGACCCTGTTTTTGTTTGTGAAAAGATAGCATTTTCAAGTATTTCAAAGTTTTTAAATCCTAAAGAGATAGTTGATAGTACAATTACAGGGATTAAGGGTATAGGTGGACTTGAGACGCGGGGCAAATATAGAGAGGGACTACCTAAATCACCTTATGCATAGGTGGGGTGTTTATGAAGATAATGGGTGTATCCTTTAAAGATTTTGTTTTAAGTAATGTGTTGAAAATAGATATTGATATTTTTGATATGCCATTTGAGGTTTTAAAGGCATTAATTGTTTTAAAAAGAAGTGAACTAGTTGTACACGTAAAAAATTCTGGGTATTACAAAAGAGAATTTAGTGGCGAAATTAATTTGGATAATTTAAAAAAACTTGAAGATACAAAGAAGGAACTATTGGATAGAGCCTATGATGAGACACAAGGTATAATTGTTGTAAATAATGCTGAACCTGTTTCACTATATTTTACAAAGTGCTGTGGAGGAGGGACAGCAAATTCAGAGTCTATATTAGGATATAAGGTTAATTATTTAAGAAAGGTACTTTGCAGAAGATGTAGCGAAAGATGTGAAGAAATAAAGATTGACTGCGAAAAGATGGCAAATGCAATAGGATGTAGAATTAAATATAAAGACCAGATAAGGGAAATTATACGTGATGTGTCGAGGGATGATACAGGAAGAATAAGAAAACTTAATCTTCTTGGCAAGGAAATAACAGGAGATAAGCTAATGGAGATATTAGGTTTAAAGAGCAATAGAGTTTATTTTAAAGAAGATAGCATAGTTTTAAAGGTTGTGGGTGAAGGAATAGGGCTTGGTGTGTGTATTGAGGGTGCTTGTTCTATGGCAAATGAAAATAAAGATTTTAAGGATATAATAGAATACTACTATACAGGTATTGAATTTGTTAAGCTTGATGAGGACAAAATTGTAAATACACTGGAGGGAAGAAAAATTGTAATAGATGCAGGACACGGTGGAAGGGATTTTGGGAATGTAAATGGCGATTTTATTGAGAAGGATATAAACCTAAAAATTGCCCTAAGGTTATATGAACTTCTATCTAACAAAGGGGCTGAATGTATTTTGACAAGGTGTATAGATGAGGATATAACACTTTCAGATAGAGTTAAAATAATAAACAGGAAAAGACCTGATATATTTATAAGCATACATCAGAATAGTTTTCCTCAGGAGAGCGTTAATGGAATAGAGGTTTACTGTTTTAAGGATGATATAGATGCTGTAACCCTATCAAAAAAGATATTAGATAGGGTTACAGAGGAATTGAAGATAAAAAATAGGGGTATAAGAGAAGGGGACTACTACATTTTAAGGGAGAGCAAAAGCACAGGAGTTATTGTAGAGTGTATGTATATTACAGGAAATATAGATAGTAGGTTAATATGTGAAGAGAATATTTATAAAATCGCAGAGGCGATATATAGGGCTGTATGTGAATATTTTGAAGTTATTGTTTGATTGTAATAATGCCAAGGTATTTTTGAAATGTCTTGGCATTATTACAATGATTTTTTGTCAAATTGAAATACTATATGAATTATAGAGTATTGTTGAGATATAGTGAAGTATTATGAAATTAATAAAAATTTTAAAATTAGTAAACATAAAATTAATATTGACTTTAGATAAAAATGCTGATAAAATTAATTATTTTATTTGACAAAATTAAGTTGTTGGAGTAAAATTGTATTTGTGGAAAGAGGGTGTTTGTTATGAAGGGGAAAGAACTTTTAGATGCCATCAAAAAAAATATTGATGAGCACGTAGGAGAAAAGGTCCTTTTAAAGGCAAACAACGGCAGAAAGAAAGTTCTTGTAAAAGAGGGTATTTTAGAACAAACATATCCCAATATATTTGTAGTTAGAGTCGAAGCAAGTGACAATACATCAAGAGTTATTTCATATAGCTATTCTGACATACTTACAAAAAATGTACAAATAGTCTTTGAAAACAATGAAGTAGCAATGTAGAAGATAAACTACAAAATCAAAAAGGAGCCAAAGCTTGGCTCCTTTTTGATTTTGCAAAAAACACAAAAACCACCGGGGAAGTGGTTTTTGTGTGGGGTTATGGGTTTGGCAGCTTATTTTTTAAAATAGGGGGATAAAAGATTAAGGTTTCTTTAGGGTATTGAGAATTTATGAGAGGTTATATGGTCATCAACAATTATTAATTTTATCTAAAATAAAAAAAATGTCAATATATATCGAAAAAAGAAGTAATATTAAAAAAATTCTATCAAATAATGTTTTAGTCATAAAAAAGCTGTAGTCATTATATACTATATTAGGTAATTTTGGGTGGGAGGGATATAATGTCAGTAGAATTAGTTAGAGATATGCTAAATTACGAAAGAATAATTGCTGAAGGTTCAAGTCAAACAATGGTTAGTGGAGATATTGTGATTGACGAGATGAACCCAGAGATAGATAAGATACTAAACGTTGATGGAGAAGTTACATTAATGGAGGCTACTGTACTTGAGGATAAGGTTTTAGTTGATGGCAGAATGTCGTTTAAGATACTCTATGCATCAAAAGGTGAAAATTCTGTAGTTAAAATTCAAAAGGCAGATACTAATTTTAAACAATATGTTCAGGCTCCAATGGCAGTTCCTAATATGACCTGTAAAGTAATGTCATCAATTGAAACGCTTGAATATGAAATGCTCTCTGATAAGAAGTTAAAGGTTAATGCAGTTGTAACATTGAAGACTGTTGTATATCAAAAGTGTGAGGTTGAAACAATAGTTGACATTAAAGGACAAGACCTTCAAACACAGAAGGATACAATGAAGGTATGTGAGTTTGTTTCTGAGGACACATCTAAGGTTATAGTAAAGGGTAATTTAGAACTTCCTCAGGATAAGGGAGAGTTTGCAAACATACTTAAACTTTCTGCTCACGTTCATAAAAAGGACCTATTAATTCAAGATGGTAAGCTTGTTGTAAATGCTTGTGTACTCTCAAGGGTGCTCTTTGAAACAACAAAGGATCAGCTAATATGTCAAGATGTAGATATAGCCTTTACTAATGAAATAATGATAGAAAACTTAAAACCAAATATGAAGTGCGACGTATCCTTTAGGATAACTGATATAGATTATAAAGTATTAGAAAATGAAGCAGGTGAGAGACAAAACCTTGAAATACAAATATCCCTTGATGTAAATGTTAAAACATACAATGATAGACTAATAGAAAGAACAATAGATGCCTTTACATCATCATCAAGATTTGAATTTGTTAGGGAGAATATAGGCTCAATTGGATATTATAATGAGGGAGTAGATAGCCAGACTATAAAAGAAAGAATTACAATTGATGATGATTTAGATGGAATAAGAGATATTATATATGTTGATGCAAAGCCAATATTAACAGAGACAAAGATTGTGGAAGATAAGGTTATATGTGATGGTGTTGTTTCTATTTGTGCTGTATATAGGGCAGAAAAGGAAGAGGATGAGCTTGTAAGTTACAGTGAAGAGATACCATTTAAGTCTACAGTTTCAATAGATGGTGCAAAGATAGATATGATAGAGGATGCAATTGTTAATTTAGAATATCTATCCTTTGACAAGGCATCCCAAAGAGAAATGGATGTAAAGGTTATTGTTGAGGTTTCCGCAAAGTTATATAACAAGATGATGTTTGATATAATTAAGAATGTAGAGGAAGTTGATATAGAAGACAGTATAAAGAATATGCCAAGCTTAGTATTATATGTAGTTCAACCAAATGATACTATTTGGAAGATTGCTAAAAAATACTGTACTTCTATGGAGGATATAATTAAAATAAATGATTTAGATAATCCAGATTTAATAATGCCGGGAATGAAGCTTTTAATTCCTAAGAAGGGATTTATGAAGTAGTCTAAAAGGTGTCAGGTAAAAATATATTTCCTGACACCTTTTATTGAATATAATTGCAGGAATTTTTTAACTTATGTATAATTGTATATACGAAGGGAGGATTTTCTATGATTATCGAATGTCCTGCAAAGATTAATCTTTCACTTGATGTAGTTGGTAAAAGGGAGGATGGCTATCATCTTTTAGAGATGATAATGCAGACGGTTTCACTTTATGATAAAGTGAAAATAACAAAGGATAGTGAAACAAGGGTTATATGCAATAATATTAATGTACCATCAGATAGAAGTAATATTGCTGTAAGGGCAGTTGAACTAATGAAGCAGAGATATGAAATACAGGATAACTTTAAGATTGAGATAGAGAAGAATATACCTGTGGCTGCTGGGCTTGCTGGTGGAAGTACCAATGGAGCGGCAGTAATAAAGGCTATAAACGAAATGTATTCTCTAAAACTTTCAAAGGACGAGATGAAGGAAATTGCTCTAAAACTTGGTGCAGATGTACCCTTCTTCTTTGAGGGAGGAACCTGCCTTGCAGAGGGGATAGGGGAGAAACTTACAAAATTAAACGACATATCCTGCTACATTGTACTTGCTAAACCACCAATAAATGTTTCTACTAAATATGTTTATCAGAATCTAAAATTAGATGAAATTTCAATACATCCAGATACTAAAAGAATAATTGATTATATAAAATATAACGATATAAAGATGCTTGCAGCATCAATGGTAAATGTTCTTGAAAATGTTACAATAAAGGAATATCCAATAATATACGAGATTAAAAATATAATGATGGAGTTTGGTGCATTAGGAAGCCTTATGAGTGGAAGTGGGCCAACGGTATTTGGTATATTTGAGGAAAAGGCGGATGCTATTAAGTGCTACAATAGATTAAGGGATTATATAAAGGAAGTTTTTGTTGTTAATACAGTTGATAGAGGGGTGTAAAAAATGGTAAATGCTTTAATTCTTGCTGGTGATAAGGGAAGGGATGGGGTATCAAAGGCCCTTTTAAAAATTGGAGATAGGTATATGGTAGACTACATAATAGATGCTCTAAAGGAGTGTAAAAAAGTTAAGGACATCTACATAGTTTGTGATGAAGGTGTAAAAAAAGTTTTAAAGGATAGAGTAAAGGGGTGTATAAATCCTGCTGGTGATATAATAGATAATATTGTATTTGCATCCGAATGTATAGAGGACAAACATACACCTCTTATAATATGTACAGCAGACATACCACTTATAAAAAGCAGTGCAATAGAGGAATTTGTTGAGGAATGTGAAAAGAAAAATATAGATGTTGGTTATCCTGTAATAGACAAAAAATTAAATGATGAAAAATATCCAGATGTAAGAAGGACCTATGTAAAGATGAGGGAAGGAGTTTATACTGGAGGAAATATAGTATATATAAAGATGGAGGCAATAAAAAACTGTACAGAAAAGGCAAAAAAGCTTGTAGAGTATAGAAAAAAGCCTTTTAAGATGGGAAGAACATTGGGATTTACATTTTTAATAAGGTTAGCATTAGGAAAGCTTACAATTGAGGCTGTTGAGAAAAAAATTGGTAAGATGTTTAATGTAGATGGACGTGCAATCTTCACCAAGTATCCTGAGATTGGAAATGATGTTGATAAGCAGGAGGATATAGATTTTGTTAAAAAGTATCTAAATATAGTGTAAAAAGTTTCGCTTTGGGTAAACCAAGGCGAAACTTTTTTTTGAATAAATAACCTCTATGAATGTAAAACTAAATTAAAGAGGTGGTGCTATGGCTATTTTGAAATTTTTTAAGGATTATTTTGATTTTAACGTGATGCTTTTATTTTTAATATCGGTATTTTTTCTATACAATGATTCAAAGGAATATAAACAGAAGGGAATGCAGAAGGAGTACAAGTTCTGTAGGTTTTTTATCTATCTATACACCATAGTTGCAATCATAGGATATGTGCTTTATTTAAAGCTTGAAATTTAGGGGTGATTATATGAAAAGGGAAATATTATACCAATATACTCCTAATAAGAAAACACCTATTAGTACAATGATTGATGACAATATACTTTCTGTGAAAAATCTACTTAAGGACTGTGATGATGTTGTATATAGGCAGTTTAAAATAGGTGGAGATAAGGGTAGAGACGTATTTTTATTCTATATAGATGGAATGGCAGATAAAGAGCTATTAAATAACTTTGTATTAAAACCTCTTATGCTTATGGCAAGAATGGTTGAGCCAACCTTTGATGACATTAAAGATGAACTCTATGAAGCCTCAAAGGTTGCAGCTATGTCTGTAACAGATTTTAAGGAAAATGACAGCATTGAAGAGGCAGTTTTGGCTGTTTTGTCTGGTGATACAGCAATTTTTATGGATGGAGAAAGCAAGGCTTTAATTATTGCAACTAAGTTTTTCCCTGTAAGGGGAGTACAGGAACCTACAGCAGAGACGGTTATAAGAGGTTCAAGAGATGGATTCACAGAGACAATAAGGATGAACACAGCTCTTGTAAGAAGAAGGATAAGAGATCCAAGATTTAAAATAAAACAAAAGCAGATTGGAGTTCGCTCAAAAACGGATATTGCAGTAATGTATATAGATGACATAGTTGATAAGCAGATAGTTGATGAGGTTATAAATAAATTAAATGGCATAAATATAGATGCAATATTAGATAGTGGCTATATACAGCAGTATTTAGAGGATAGGCCCTTTAGTCTTTTCCCACAGGTTCAGACAACAGAAAGGCCAGATGTTGTGGCAGCAGCAGTATATGAAGGAAGGGTTGCAATACTTGTTGATAATTCACCCTTTGCTCTAATTGTGCCTGTAACTTTAACAGCTTTTTTCCAATCTCCAGAGGATTATTATTCAAGGACTGTAGTTGTAAGTTTTGTAAGAATACTAAGGATTATTTGTGGAGGTATAGCAATACTTGCACCAGCTCTATACATTGCGATAACCTCCTTTAGCCCTGGTATTATTCCAACAAAACTTGCACTTTCAATTGCAGCAACAAGGGAGGGTGTTCCATTTCCTGCCTTTATTGAGGCTATAATAATGGAACTTACACTTGAGCTTTTAAGGGAAGCTGGAGTTAGGCTTCCAAGACCAATAGGTTCAACTATTGGTATTGTAGGAGGTCTTGTAATAGGTCAGGCAGCTGTTTCTGCTGGTATTGTAAGCCCTATTATGGTAATAGTTGTTGCAATAACAGCTATATCCTCCTTCTCTATACCAAACTATGAATTATCAGCAGCCTTTAGATTAGTAAGATTTTTATTAATGGTATTTGCAGCAGTCTTTGGGCTCTATGGCATAGTTTTAGGTTCAATTATTGTGTTAATACATTTGAGCAACTTAAAGAGCTTTGGTGTACCATTTTTGGCACCTATTGCACCCTTTGAGTATACAGACATAAAGGATTCAGTAATATTTAGAGCACCTTGGAGATATATGATAAAAAGACCAAGGCATATAAATCCAAAGGATGAAATAAGGCAGGCAGGTGATGAAAATGCAGAGGGGCAATGACAAGATATCGACTTATCAAGTCGGAGTTCTTGTTTATCTTACTATATTAGGTGTTGGTATATTAACACTTCCAGCTTCAATGGCAAAGGAAGTTGAAAATGATGGATGGATACTCTCTATAATTGCAGGTATTATCTGCATAGGTATAGTCTATATTATGTGTAAAGTTGGAGAGAAATTTCCCCAAAATGGTTTAGTTGGTACCTTGAAGCTACTTTTTGGGAATATATTAGGAATAATACTTGCAATTCCTGTCTTTTTGTATTTTCTTTTATTTGCAGCACTCGAAACAAGAATTTTTGGAGAAACAGCAAAGATATTTTTGCTAAATAGAACCCCCCTTGAAATGATAATGATTCCATTGATTATTTTATCAGTAATACTTGCAAGGCTTGGAATAGAACCAATTGTAAGGTTTTTTGAAGCCGTAACCCCTGTAATTGCATTTGTCCTTGTTATTTTGTTTTTAATAGGATTGGTGGGTTCAGATTTTTCCAATTTAAAACCTATACTTTCCCACGATTTGTTAAGCTTTGTAAAGGGGATTAAATCTGCTATGTTTGCCTACGCAGGTTTTGAGGCACTACTTATAATATTTCCCTTTATAAAGGAGCCTAATAAAGCCTTTAAGGCATCTTTTGTTGCGATGCTTTTACTAATAGTAGCCTACGTTATTACAATAATTGAATGCTATGCAACCTTTGGTTCAAAATTAACACAGAGATTTATGTATCCAACAATGAGTATGATAAAGGCATCGGATGTTCCAGGAGCTTTTATAGAGAGGGTTGAAGGTATATTAGAGGCTCTTTGGGTTTTATTTGTATATACAACCATAGTATCTCTCCTTTATTCATTGAGTGTTGTAGGCAAGGATATATTAGGTCACATTGAAGCAAAACATATATTGATTATATTTTTACCCTTTATATATCTTGGTTCTCTTGTAGGTGACAGCATTATAGATATGATGAAATACGGGGATTTGCTCACAAATACATTAGGAATATATACAATTTTTATACTTCCTGTATTAATTTTTATTGTATCAAGGTTTAAAAAGGTAGGTGGAGGCAAATGAAGAGATTGCCTTTGGTGTTTGTTTTAATCTTAAGCTTACTATTTCAAGGTTGTTGGGATAAGGTGGAGATAGATGAAAGGGCCTTTGTAGGTGGGATATTTATTGATGCTGTGGGAGAAGAAGGAAGCAAAGAATCAAAAGAGGTAAAACCCTTTTATGAGGAGGATATGGATGGCACCTTAAAGGTAATATTTACACTTGCAAATCCTGGCGAGGTCTTAAAGGGCGGAGAAAAGGGGTATGTTACTGTTGAGGCTGAGGCAGAGACAATACCAGATGCAATAAGAAAAATAGGAATAAGGTTAAATAGAACTCCTTTTTTTGCACATACAAAGGTTGTTGTTTTAAGTGATAAAGTGCTTAAAAATGAAAGGATATTCAAAGAAATAATAGATTTTTTAGAAAGAGACCCCGACATCAATGCTTCAGTTAATATTATGATGCTTGAGGGTGATATTGAAAAACTTACTAAAATAAAACCAAAGCTTGATATATATCTTGTTACATATATACAGGGTGTATTTAGGAATGCAAGTAACTTATCATATATTGTACCTGTAAAATTATTAGATTTTATTTCAAATCTTAATTCAGGCAATAAGGCAATAATGCCGGTTATAACTATTAAGGAAGATGAGATTGAGATAAAGAATATTGCATTAATAAAGGATAATAAGCTCTATAAACAGGTGGATGAAAAATATTTAAGGGCATTTCAATTTTTAAATGATAAATTAAAGGGAGGAAGAAAGTTTGTAAACTATAAGGGAATAGATATATCCTATTTTATACAGGATAACTATAGGGATATATATGTAGAGGATGATAATGGAAAGCTCAAATTTACAATAAAGGCTGAACTTGAAGGATACTTAGAAAATGAATCCTTTAGTAAAGAGGATATTGATAAAAAAATTTTAGATGATATAGAGAGCATTTTATCAAAATCCTTTGAACTTGAAATGATGGAAACAATAAAATACTTCCAAGATGATATAGAGGCTGATTATTTAGGTTTAGAGGATTATACAAGAAAGAATTATTATAAAGTCTATAAAAAATATAAGGATAATTGGGATGAGGCATTTAAAGAGGCAGAATTTAGAGTTGAAGTAAAGGCCTTTATAAGAAGAATAGGATCAAAGAGGTAATAAAATTGCCTCTCAGATTGTTGACAAACCTAATTGTTAGCTAAAGTATGAAAAAGCCCCATGAAAGGATTTCAAATTGGCATATTTCATGAGCTTTAGCAATTCTTAGCTTTTCGACTTTGGAAAAGTCCGTAATTCGGCACAGGACGTGCCGAGCCGAGCGGCCATCAGGACGATGGCATCGCGAGGGTAGGACTTTTTCAAACAAAGAAAAGCTTAGAATTGATTAGCGAAATGAACGAATGCCTAAG
>NZ_FQVG01000035.1 GCF_900129265.1 Caloramator proteoclasticus DSM 10124
TGCATAGCCCTACGGGCATAGAGGCTATAGTTGGATTCATGATAATAGCCTTTAACTTAACCCAATTATACTTTTTTAGAAACATTCGAGGATTCAGAGAAAAAAGGCTTTTGCAGATAAATATAATAGAAGATTTGAAAGATGAAATGTTGATAATTATGAATTGGATTAATCCAATTTTTAACACCGCATAGTCGATAATAAAATTGGAAATACAGCTTTTCATTATGATGGGGAGGGGGAAGGTGTATCTATATACATGGCCTACGGCCTTTTTCCCTTCCAAAATTTCAATAAAATAGAAAAAATCTAATTTCCTATAAAGAAAAAAGCTTTACTGGAAATTAGATGCGAAATCTCTGGGGAAAAGGAAGAATGATTGATTTTTAATCTAAAATATGGTAAACTATAATTAATAAAATATTTTGGCGAGAGTTGAGAGCCGTGAAAATAGACCACATAGGTGGTTCTGTTTTCACGGCTTAATTTTTTAAGGGGAGGTTTTTGTATGTATGATGTTGCAGTAATTGGTGCAGGCATAGTTGGGACAAGTATAGCAAGGGAATTATCAAGATATGACTTAAATGTAGTGGTTATAGAAAAAAGCAGTGATGTAGCAAATGGCTCTACAAAGGCAAACAGTGGAATTGTTCACGCAGGGTACGATGCAAAGGAAGGTACTTTAAAGGCAAAGTTTAATGTTTTAGGAAGTGAGATGTACGAAGAGATATGCAGAGAATTAGATGTACCATATAAGAGAAATGGTTCTTTAGTAATTGCCTTTAACGATGAGGATTTAAGACATATAGAGATGCTCTATAAAAGAGGATTAGCAAATGGAGTTAGGGAACTTGAAATAATAGATAAAAACAAGGTTTTATCTTTAGAACCAAATGTTCAGGATAACGTTGTGGGGGCTCTTTATGCAAAAACAGGAGCAATAGTATCTCCCTTTGAGCTTGCTATTGCTCTTGCAGAAAATGCAAATCAAAATGGAGTTGAATTTATGCTTTCAACTCAAGTTGTAAGAGTTTATAAGGAGAAGGATGTATTTACGATTGAGACAAGCCAAGGAATTATAAAATCAAGATATTTAGTCAATGCAGCAGGACTCTTTGCGGATGATATAAATGATATGCTTGGAGGAGAAAAATTTAGGATTATACCAAGAAGAGGAGAATATTGTTTATTTGATAAAGCAGTTGGAGGAATAGTTACAAGAACTATATTCCAAACTCCTACAAATAAAGGAAAGGGGATACTGGTATCTCCAACAGTACACGGCAATTTATTTGTTGGTCCTAATGCAGTTGAAATGGATAGAAGGGACGATGTTTCAACAACAAAAGAGGGCCTTGATGAGGTATTAAGGGGAGGAAGTAGAAGTGTAAAGGGATTAAATCAAAGAGATGTAATAACTTCCTTTACAGGTATTAGAGCAACACCGGATAAGAGGGATTTTATAATAAATATACCAACTCCAAATGCTGTAAATGCAGCAGGGATAGAATCTCCAGGTCTTACGGCATCTGTAGCAATTGCTCCATATGTTGTATCACTTATTGAAGAACAGGGACTTAAACTTATAAAGAAGGGTAGTTTTATAGCCACAAGACAAAATACAAAATTGTTTATAAATATGTCAGAGGATGAAAAGAGAGAAGTTTTAAGTAAAAATCCTATGTATGGAAGGATAATCTGTAGATGTGAACACATAACAGAGGGAGATATAATAAGTGCCATAAGAAGACCACTTGGAGCAAAAAGTGTAGATGGAGTGAAAAGAAGAGTTAGAGCAGGGATGGGAAGATGCCAAGGAGGCTTCTGTATGCCAAGAGTGGTTGAAATACTTGCAAGGGAGCTTAATATATCTCTAACTGAAGTAAAAAAATCAGATGAAGGCAGTTTTATTTTGACAGGTAAGACAAAGTGATGGGAGGAGAAAAAATGAAGAGGGATTTGGTTATAATAGGTGGCGGACCTGCAGGACTTGCAGCAGCAATAGAGGCAAAGAAGAATGGAATAGATGATATTCTGATATTAGAAAGGGACAAAAGACTTGGAGGTATACTTCAGCAGTGTATACACAATGGTTTTGGACTTCATATTTTTAAAGAACAGCTCACAGGCCCAGAGTATGCCCAAAGGTTTATAGATGAGGTAGAAAAATTAAAAATAGAATACAAGCTTGATACTATGGTATTACACTTATCAGAAAATAAGCATATTACAGTACTAAATCCAAAGGATGGCATTGTTGAAATAGATGCAAAGGCAGTAATACTTGCAATGGGATGCAGAGAAAGAACAAGGGGAGCCTTAAATATACCAGGAAGTAGACCAGCAGGTGTATTTACTGCAGGTGCAGCCCAAAGGTTTGTAAATATGGAAGGGTATATGGTAGGTAAGAAGGTTGTAATTTTAGGTTCGGGTGACATAGGACTTATAATGGCAAGGAGAATGACACTTGAGGGTGCAGAGGTTAAGATGGTTGTGGAGCTTATGCCATACTCAACTGGGCTTAAGAGGAATATTGTTCAATGCCTTGAGGATTTTGATATACCTCTTTTATTTAGTCACACAGTTGTAAAGATACACGGCAGGGAAAGAGTAGAGGGAGTTACGATTGCAGCTGTTGATGAAAACAGAAGACCAATTGAGGGAACCGAGCAGTATGTAGAGTGTGATACACTTTTATTATCTGTTGGATTGATACCAGAGAATGAGTTATCAAGGGAGGCAAATATTAAATTAAATCCAGTAACTTCTGGGCCTTATGTTAATGAGCTTATGGAAACAAGTGTAGATGGAATTTTTGCCTGTGGGAATGTTGTTCACGTACACGATTTGGTTGATTATGTTACAGAGGAGAGTTACCTTGCAGGTTATGGTGCTTCTAAGTATATAAATGGAGAATATATTAAGGATGAAACTGGATTTATAACTAAAACAGGATTTGGCATACGATATGTAGTTCCTAATAGAATAAATCCCAAAAATGTAAAGGATAAGGTAAACTTCTATATGAGGGTAAATGATGTATATAATAATGTTGATTTAGTTGTAAGGGATGGAGATAGGATTGTTTACAAAGTTAGGAGAAACCACGTTTCACCCGGAGAAATGGAGAATGTTAAACTTTCTAAGGATGTTTTAGAAAAGGTAGAAGGCGATGAACTTATATTTGCATTAGAGGAGGTGGCAAAATGAAAAGGAAGATGACTTGCATAAGCTGCCCCTTAGGATGTCAGCTTGAGGTTGAAGTTGGTGAAAATATAACAGTGTCAGGAAACAAATGTAAAAGAGGAGAAGAGTATGCTAAAAATGAAATAACAAATCCTAAAAGAATTATAACCACAACTGTAAAGGTCTTAGGAGGAGATAGACCTCTTGTGTCAGTTAAAACAGATAGGGAGGTTCCAAAAAATTTAATATTTGAGATAATGAAGGAGATAAATAAGGCAGAGGCTGTAGCGCCTGTTGAAATTGGGGATATTATTATAGAGAATGTTTTAGGAACAGGTGCTAATGTAGTAGCAACATCAAAGGTATTGAAAATATAAAGGAGATAGCTTGGTTTGCTATCTCCTAAAACTATACATATGTGTATCTGGATGAATTTTTTCTTCAGAAATCATATCCCTTATTATTTGACCTGCTATTATTGAATATAGTATACCATTTGAACCATATCCAAGTGCAAAGTAGAAGTTTTTAAACTTTGGATGCACACCTATATATGGAAGTCCATCTTTTGTATCTCCAAATAGTCCGTGGAATTTAAACTCAACTTCAAAATCTATATTAGGAAACATTTGGTGAAGTTTTTGCTCAAGCTTTTGATATTTATTTTGAATTATAATTTGAGGGGGATTGTTTATAGGAATATCCTCTCCACCGATTATAATTCTATTATCCTGTGTTGTCCTTAGGTAATTATATGGTGTGCAGTCGTTTCGTATTATGCACCTGTTATACCATCCTTCAAAACTATTAACTGGTTTTGTTGCTATTGTAAAGCTTGTATTTAGTTTTACTATGTTTTCTTTTATTAAGTTTTTAGCCTGATATCCTGTTGCAACAACCACCTTTTGGGCAGTTATCTTTTTATGCTTATCTGTAAAGAGTATAACTTTATTGTTTTTATGCTGATATTTTAATATAGCAGTATTTTCATAAATTATAAGGCCCCTACTTTGGCTATCCTTTATAAGTTCGTGGGCAAATCTATAGGGGTCAATTTCTGCACCACCGCATTTTGAATATATTGCAGCCTCAATTGGGAAGCAGAATTTATCCTTTGCAGTATTTTTGTCTAAAAATTCAATGTCAAAGTCTGCAGCCCGTCTTATTTTATATTCTTCTTTAAACTTCTGTACCTTTGATTTATCCTGTGTAAAATACAGGCTCTCTCTTCTTGTAAAGTCACACTTATCCTTTAGAGTTTTTATAATTCTTTCAATTTCATAGACAGCAGCTTCGTTAGCCTTGTAGGCCTTTAGAGCATTTACTATGCCTATCTTCTTTTCAAGCTCTAAAATGTCGAAATCTACTTCGTACTGGAGTATGGAGGTTGATGCACTTGTACTTCCATATCCTATAATATTTTTATCAACAAGTACAATTTTTTTACCTAAAAAAGAAAGATAGTAGCTTAAAATAGCTCCTGTAATTCCTCCGCCTATAATCAAAATATCACAGTCTTCATTTTTGCTAAGGTATGTATATTTGTTTAGAACTTGATTTTTATTAGTCCAAATAGGATTATAGGAGACGAGCTTCATTGTATCAACTCCCTTCTCCTATATTTTTATACCTATAATATCAAATTATTCATTATAACTTAGGTGTTAATTATAAAATAGTAGGAGTTTAAAAGGTATTGTTCATTGTATTTTTCAGCAAGTCTTTTTAAAAAAGCCTTTGCCTTAGTATATTCCTTTGTGGATAAAAGCTGATGAAATTTTACAAACTCTTTATCGTTTGCCCTATCCTTAAAATACCCCCATACGTGTTGTAGTGTATTTTTTACGGCACCTTCATTTAAGAGAAGAGATAGAGCATAGTCTATGGTTTTATAGAATTCCAGCATATTAGTTTCGCTGTTTATTATGCTACTGCATTTTTTATATAGTGCGTAGTTCTTTTCCATAACAACATATTTGTATTTTGCCCATTCATCATACATTACTGATTTTTTTACAGGAAAGATGGTATTTATGCATTTTATTGCAGATATATCCTTATCCTTTGTTTCAAGCATTATATCGCAGTCAAATTTACTTGCTATCTTATAAAACTCTAAAAAATTTTGAATTGATACATAGTCGGAATGGGCACCCTTTTGTTTTGTAGGGGATTGGTCTGAGTAGTGTAGCTTCATTGGGCCATCTTCTTTTTTACAAGTTTCTAAACATTTTTTAAGTATTGTTTCAGTATTATCCTGAGTTGGGTTTATGCTGTGATGAAGAATATCGAATACTGCAGGTATGCTAATTCTATTAGATATATCTAAAACATCATCTATGTTAAAATTCTTTTCATCATTTTCTATTACAAGTCTTTTTTTAGATGATTGACTTAGTAAATTAAAGTTTTTACAAAATCTCTCCATAGCAGAGGATTTATCTTTATAAACACCCCCAATATGAAGGACAACCTTATGGGTATAATCAAGCTCTAAGCTGTCTAAAAATAGAGTGTGGTACTCTATTTCTCTAATTGAGTTTTCTACTATTGAATTGTCCGGTGAGTTTATTATAGTGTATTGCCCAGGGTGCATAGATACTCTAATGTTGTTATTTTTTATGTATTCACCTATTTTTATCAATATATCCTTGAATTCAGCATCCCAATCATATGTATTTATCTTATGTCCACCAAAGGGTATTATGTCAGAACTTATTCTGAAAAGATAGATTCCCTTTGAAACGTTGTATTCTAATATTTTAAGTAAATCTAAAAGATTTTGTTGAATTGCCTCGTAAAGTCTTTCCTTTGTAAAGTTTTTTATCATAAATCCTCTATTGGTTTTGTATTTGACTCCAAGAGGAATACAAGCATACCCTATCTTCATAAATATGCCTCCCTTCTTAGTAGAATTTTAGCATAAAATAGTGATTTGTTGTATTGATATTATTTGACTACTTGGTATAATAAATTATGTATAAAGGAAGGAGTGGATAAGATGAAGTTTTTAATTCCAATGATTGTAGGTGCACTGATAGGATACATAACAAATTATCTTGCAATAAAAATGCTCTTTAGACCCCACTATGAAAAAAGAATATTTGGTATTAAAATCCCCTTTACACCAGGACTTATACCAAAGGAGAAGGACAGAATTGCAAAGAGTGTAGGAGAGGCGGTCGGAACACATCTTTTGTCAACCGATGTGTTTGTGGATGCCCTTTGTAGTAATCAAGTAAAGGAACAGGTTGTTGAATGGTTAAAGAATAGATTTTATTCCTTAAAGAATTCATCAAGGAAGGTATGTGATTTACTTAATATACTTGGTGATAAAAGAGATAAAGTAATAGACAATCTTAAGAATAGTTTTACAGGATTTATAGTAGAGTATATAAAAAAAGACAATAATAGGATTTTAGAGCTTATAAATGAACAAATTAATTTAAAGGAAACATTATTGTCCATATTAGACAGTGTAGATGTCAAGTTAAAAATTAAGGATATTGTAAATAACGTATCACAAAGTAATCAAGCATTAAAGGAAGTTATACCAAGTTCCTTAGATGGTTCTATAAAGATATATATATATTCAAATAAGGACAAAATTGCAAAGGGACTTTTAGAGGCACTTTCAAAGGAAAATGTTAGAGAAAAGATTTCTCACTCTGCCGCAAAAATGGTGGAAAACACATTGGGTAAATTTGCAGCTATGTTTTTAAGCCCTGAGCTCATAGGAGAAAAGATAATATCGTCTCTACAGGGTTATATAAGTAGTGAAGAAAATCATCACGATATAGCTATGATGGTAATTGCACTCTACGAAAAGCTTACAGAAACTAAAGTCAACGATATATTTATGTCCTTCTCCGATGATTCAAAGGAGGACATAGCAGAAAAACTTTCAAATGCAATTAATAGTTATGTAAAGGATTTAGTTTACGGATTTAATATAGAAGAAGCGTTAACCAAAATGGCCTATAATGATGAGCTGTATAAGGTTGTGAATATGGCAGTTTCATATATTGTAGATAGTTTTATGAATATTGAAATTTCAAATTTATTAAGTAATATTCAAGAAGACGAGCTTGATGCTGCCTTTAATGCTTTAGATGGTATGTTTGAAGAATTTATAAGGGATAAGGCATCAAGGATAATAGGTTTAATCGATGTATCAAAGCTTGTTGAGGATAGAATAAATAGCTTTGATGTTGCCTTTGCAGAGAAGATAATTCTTGAGGTAGCAAGCAAAGAATTATCTGCAATAACTTGGCTTGGAGCACTTTTAGGTGCAATTATGGGAATAATATCTCCACTATTACAAACTCTCTAAGATGGAGGATTTTATGTTAAAGGAATTTATAGATGGTTTAAAAGAAACCTATGAGGCGATTTTAGCTGGAGAAGATAGGATAGATGGATTTATTGATAAGTGGATGATAGAAGGACATATTGGTGAATTCTATGAAAAGATTAAGAACAAAGAGGAGAGAAAAACTACAGGAAGCTTTTATACACCTAAAATAATAGTTGATTTTATTACAAAGAATTTAGCAAATAAAATTAATAATTTAGACGATATAAAAATTTTAGACCCCTCCTGTGGAGGGGGATATTTTCTAATAGGGATGTATAATGCTCTATTTGAGAAGGGGTTTAATAGAGATGATATAATAAAGTCCCTATATGGCTATGATATAGATGAGAATGCAGTTATGATTACAACACTTGAACTTTATAGATTAAGTGGTATTTTGCCAAAGAATATAATAAAAAAGGATTTTTTATTTGAAGACAATTTAACCTATAACTATATAATAGGAAATCCTCCCTATGTTGGGCATAAAATGATAGATAAGGATTATAGGGCAAAGTTAAAGGAGAAATATTTAGAGGTATTTTCGGATAAAGCAGATTTGAGTTATTGTTTTATAAAAAAGTCAATAGATTCCTTAAAAAGGGATGGTAGGCTTATCTTTTTTACATCAAGATATATGCTTGAGGCACTTTATGGTGAGGGTATAAGGGAGTATATATTAAAATATGGTTCTATAGAATCAATAGTTGATTTTTATGGAGTAAGGCTCATAAAGGGTGTAGGTGTAGATAATATTATTTTAAGTTTTGTAAAATCAATGGATTATGATAGTATAAATTATTTTAGATTAAAATCAGATGCAAAACATAAGGGACAGGTGGTTTTAAATGATATAAAAAGTGGTGAAAAAAAATATCACCTCTTTTTTAAGGTTGATAGGAGTAGTTTAAAAAAGGACGGATGGATTTTTTTAGATGAAGTTGGGCTAAATATATTAAATAAAATAAAGGGAGTTGAGCTTGGGACAATATGTAGCAGTTTTCAGGGGATTATAACGGGCTGTGACAAGGCTTTTATTTTAAATAGACAAGAAGTAGAAGAATATAATATAGAGAAGGAATTAATAAGAAGATGGATTAAAAGCAGTCATATAGATAAATTTAAAGTGGCTCTCTCCGATGAGTTTATAATATATAGTGATATGATTAAAAATGAAGAGGAATACAAAAATGCAATAGAATACATATCAGCTTATAAAGAAAAGCTTTTGGTAAGAAGAGAATGTAAAAAGGGAGTAAGAAAATGGTTTGAGCTTCAATGGGGAAGAAATAGGGAGGATTTTGAGGGAAAAAAGATAATATATCCCTATAAATCAAATACAAATAGATTTGCTATAGATGAGGGAAGTTTCTATAGTGCAGATGTATATAGCTTAAAAATAAATGATATGTTTAAGGAAGTTTTTTCATATGAATTTATTGTTGGTGTCTTAAATAGCACAATATATGACTTCTATATAAAAACAATGGCAAAGAAATTGGGGGATGACCTATACGAATACTATCCTAATAAGATTTTAAAGCTGAAAATTCCAAACTACATAAAGGAAATTGAGGATATAGTAAAATCTAATAGGGATGAAAAGGAAAAGATTAAAGAGATTGATAGTATATTATGCCAATATTTTGAAATAGAGTGCCACCCAGGTGAAATGTGAAATATTCTAAAAATTACAAGATACAAAGCGATATATAAGGCGGTGAGGTTTATGAAAAAGTCTAAAAAAACAGCCATTATAACAGGTGGAGGACAAGGAATAGGCAAGGGTACAGCTAAAAGGCTCCTTATGGAAAATTACAATGTTGTTATTGCTGAAATAGATAAAGAAGCAGGGCAGGAAACAGTAGATGAATTAAAAATATTTGGGGATATAAAGTTTATATGTTGTGATGTTTCTAAAGAAGAGGATGTTAAAAATTTAGTTTCTCAAACTGTTAATATATTTGGTGGAATTGATGTTCTTATAAATAATGCTGCTATTTCAATAAATAAACCAATTACAGAGTTAAGCCTTGAGGAGTGGAATAGAGTTATATCAATAAACCTTACAGGTGCATTTTTGTGTTCTAAATATTGTGCACCGTATTTAAAACAAACAAAGGGTTCTATAATAAATATCGCATCTACAAGAGCCTTTATGTCTGAAAAGGATACGGAAGCATATTCTGCCTCAAAGGGAGGTATTTTTGCATTAACACACGCACTTGCTGTGAGTTTAGGGCCAGATGTGAGGGTAAATTGTATAAGTCCTGGATGGATTGAGGTTAGTGAATTGAAAAAACAAGGCATAAGAAAAACACCAATTTTAAGTGAAATGGACAATAAACAGCATCCTGCTGGAAGAGTTGGAAATGTAGATGACGTTGCTTCTATGATTTTATTTTTGATAGATGAAAGAAATTCCTTTATAACAGGTGCAAATTTTATTGTGGATGGCGGAATGACAAGAAAGATGATATATGTTTAATAGGATAGATAAGTGCTGACAAGGGTGTGACATTATCTATATTATGGATAATGTCACATTTCACTTGGGTGGCACTTTTTTTGTTTGATTTTTTGATAAAAGTAGTATAATATAATATACGAACAAATGTTCGGGAGGCGGTATTGTGAGGAATATTTTACACGTAGATTTGAATGCTTTTTATGCTTCAGTAGAGCAGGCAGAGGATAAAAATCTCCAGGGAAAACCTGTTGCAGTTGCGGGGGATAAAGAAAAGAGGACAGGTATAATACTTACTGCCTCCTATGAGGCACGAAGATATGGTATAAAGACAGGTATGACAATAGGAGATGCACTTAAATTGTGTAGAGATTTAATATTAGTTAAACCAAATTTCAGAAGATACGTAGAGTATTCTAACAGGGTTATGGATATTTTAAGAAGTTTTACGCCAGATGTGGAGGTTTTTAGCATAGATGAGGCTTGGCTTGATGTATCAGGGTGTGAAGGATTGTTTGGAGATGGGGTAGAAATAGCTAATTTAATAAGAAAAAAAATACGAGAGGAACTTGGAATTACGGCAAGTGTGGGGGTATCCTACTGCAAATTAATGGCAAAGATGGCCTCGGATCTAAAAAAGCCTGATGCCACCAGCATAATTGATGAAAAGGATGTTCCAAAAATAATTTGGCCTATGCCTGTTGAGGAACTTTTTGGTGTTGGTAGACGAATGAAAAGCAGACTAAATGAGCTTGGCATTTTTACAATAGGGGATTTGGCAAATACACCCTTAAGCCTTTTAACTAATAATTTTGGTAAGGTTGGAAGATATTATTGGAATTATGCAAATGGTATTGATTTTTCAAAGGTAGAAAGTAGCTACGATTGTATAAAGGGAGTAGGTAATTCAATAACAACACCTAAGGATTTAGTTGATGTTAAAGAAATATCTGAAATTTTTATGGTTTTAGCAGAGAGTGTAGGTATGAGGTTAAGAAGGATGGGGTTTGAGGGAAATGTGGTAGAAGTGGTATTTAGAAAGAGTAGCTTTGAAACAATAGTAAGAAGGCATAAAGTAAATGAATATATAGATACAACGGTTGATATACATAGTGAGGCATTAAATTTATTTTTGAAAAATTGGGATAGAAGCAAAATAAGACTTCTTGGAATTAGAGTAACTGGCCTTAGAGAAAAACAAAAATTTGAGCAGATAAGTTTATTTGAAGATGAAACAAAGAAAAAGAGAGAGAAATTGGATATGTGCTTAGATACCATAAGAGAAAAATATGGAAAATATTCTGTTTTTCGTGCAATAACAATGCAAAATGACAGCAATAAAACTATAAGAGTTTTAGATAAAGATGAGTGGATACCTATGAACTCCTTTAATAAAGGTGGTGGTAGGATATGAAACTTTTAAGAGAGAAGGCGAATGTTTTAGTATTGTTTCAGGATACAATAATGAATCCTATTATGATAATGTGCAGTATGGGTGTGTTTAAAGTAAATAGAGTAATAAACATAAACAAAGAACGTAGATATTTAAGGGATTGTTATATATTCTTATGTTCTGTTGAGGGAAGAGATGAGCCTATTGAGCTAAGATGGGATATAGAAGGCAATATATGGTTTTTAGAAAAATTCTAAAAAATAGTTAACAAAATTAGTATGAATAATTATAATTAACTTAGAGGGGGTGAAGTTATGATAGAGGCAATAAAGGCAGGAACAATAAGGGGGGCTAAAAAAGGTATAGAAACAACTTTTAAAATAGGTAAAATATTGGTTCCTATATATTTTATAGTTACATTTATTAAATATACGCCTATAATAAATTATATTGCGATTGTATTTAAACCTATTATGCATTTGGTTGGACTTCCCGGTGAAGCTGCATTACCATTTGTTGTTGGAAACGCAATAAATTTATATGCAGGTATAGGAGCAATTTTGGCCTTAAGTCTAACGCCAAAGGAGATAACAATTATATCAGTTATGCTCTGTTTTTCCCACAGTCTATTTTTAGAAACAGCTTTGTGTAAAAAAATAGGAGTTTCTGCTACGTTTATGGTAGTTTTAAGACAAATACTTGCATTTATAGCAGGTATTATACTTAATATTATTTTATAAGAGGTGAGTTTTTTGATTATAGATGTTTTAAAGGAAGCATTTTTAGGAAGTATGTCCTCAATGTGGACAGTTATTAAGATAGTTATTCCTCTTATGATAGTTATTGAAATAATAAAGGAGTTAAACTTACTAAACAAAATTTGCGGTATCTTTAAACCCCTAACTAAACTTTTGAAGATATCGGAAACTACGATTTTACCATTATTTTCGGGACTTTTTTTTGGATTAGTATATGGTGCGGGACTTATAATAGATGCTGCAGAAGAGGGAAATATAACAAGAAAGGATATGTATCTTGTGGCGGTATTTTTAGGAGCCTGTCACGCAATTGTTGAAGATACTCTTATATTCGTACAAATAGGTGCAAACGGCTGGATAATATTCTGCGTTCGATTAATTGCGGCGTTTATAATAACATATATTTTTGGTTTTATTTTTGAAAAATCAAACACAGCAAAGAGAATTGTAAATAAAGAAATAGCAGGTTAGAACACCTGCTATTTTATTCACCTATAACTTCTTTTATGTATTTTGGAAGTACAAAACAAGCCTTATGTATTTCTGGAGTATAGTACTTAGTATCCATTTCTGGAATCTTTGTAATATCCACTTGAGTTGGATCATATTTCTTTGAACCAACTGTAAAGCTCCAGTATCCTCCTGGGTAAGTTGGGATTGCAGCCATAAATAGTTTAGTAACAGGGAATATAGCCTTTGCATCGCTAAATACCTTTCTTACTGTATCTGGTAAGAAGAATGGAGTTTCTGTTTGTGCAACAAATATTCCATCTTCTGTTAGAGCTTCATATATATCCTTGTAGAAGTTTCCACCAAATAGACCTTCAGCAATGCTAAATGGGTCAGTTGAGTCAACAATAATTACATCAAATTCATTTTTATGTTCCTTAACATATTTTATTCCATCGCCTATAAATACTTCACATCTTGGATCATCAAGTGCACAGCTTATTTCTGGTAAATACTTTTTACAAGCATCTACAACGTCCTTATCTATTTCACAAAGAACAGCCTTTTCTACAGACTTATGCTTTAATATTTCTCTTATTGCACCACCATCTCCACCACCAACAACTAAAACCTTCTTTGGATTTGGGTGTGTAAATAGTGGAATGTGTGAAATCATTTCGTGATAAACAAATTCGTCTTTAATTGTTGTTTGAACTATACCGTCAAGTATAAGCATTCTTCCAAATACTTCTGAATCTACTATTGCCATATCTTGGTATTGAGTCTGTTTTCTAAGAAGAGTTTCTTTAATTTTGTAGGACATAGCTACGCCTTCGCCCTCAAGTTGCATTTCCTTAAGCCACATATCCATTGCCATTAAAATCGCCTCCTTTTTGGGATTTTAGATACAAATAGCATTTTAGCATTAATTAGGATTAATTACAATATTCATATCAAAAAAAATATAGTACAATTAATATACAAAGATATCTTATGTAAGATAATAGTAAAATATTCGGAGGTGTTCCTATGGAGTTTAGCTTAAAAACTTCAAAGACGGAGGAGTTTATTAACATAACTAATTTTGTTAGAGAGGCAGTAGAAAAAAGCGGCGTAAAGGATGGATTAGCAGTTGTATTTATTCCACATACAACCGCAGGTGTAACTATAAATGAAAATGCTGACCCTGATGTTGTAAGGGATATGATAGTTACACTTGACAAAGTTTATCCTGTAAAGGGTGATTATTGGCATATAGAGGGCAATTCCCACGCACATATTAAAGCATCTCTAATGGGTTCCTCCTGTAGTGTAATAATAGAAAATGGAGATTTAAAACTTGGAACTTGGCAGGGTATATATTTCTGTGAGTTTGATGGTCCAAGAACAAGAAAATTTTATGTAAAAATATTAAATGGATAGTGTTGACAATATTTATTAAAGAATATATTATATATTAAGGACGATATATTTAGAGTGGTTAAAGGGGAGTAGCTGCCCATTTTGGGTTGATAAAGTCAACATACTGGTCTTTGACCTGGCTTTATCGGACGTTTGTCAAGTGAGACCTTTAACACAATGCTTTGCATTGTGTTAAAGGTCTTTAATTTTGTATAAAATAAAAAAGAAGGAGGAATGTATATGGCACTACTTAAAGCATTTTTATTTGTACTTGTAGCAGAGATGGGAGATAAAACCCAGCTCCTTGCAATGGCCTGTGCAAGTAAGTATAAATTAAAGCAGGTTATTGCTGGTGTTTTTGCAGCAACACTACTTTTAAATGCCCTTGCTGTTTTAATTGGAACATACCTTGGAAGTTATATTAAGTTTGAGTATGTAAAATTAGCAGCAGCTTTTCTATTTATAGGTTTTGGACTATGGGGATTAAAGGAGGAAGATGAGGAGGAAATTGAAGGCGAAGCCTGTAGCTTAAAGGAGGATAAATTTGGTCCAATTATAACAGTAGGAACAACCTTTTTCTTAGCAGAGCTTGGAGATAAAACACAGATAATGACTTTAACCTTTGCAGCACAAGAAAAGGCACCAATATTAGTTCTAGTAGGTGCAACTTTAGGTATGATGGTGGCAGATACCTTAGGAATAGCAGGAGGAACTTTAATTTCTAAGTATCTTCCAGAGAAATATATAAAGTTTGGTGCAGCCCTTATATTTATTGTTTTTGGTATAACAACTTTATATGAGGTTTTACCAATCCAATATATTACAGTTATAAACCAAATAGTATTCTATGTTATTTTAGCTGTGCTTATTTATGTTATAGGGTTTAGAAGAAAAAATAAAAAGTAACATAACATAAAGAAGGAAAATTGTAATTTTTAGAGAATATATATAATGAGTGCCACCCAGGTGAAATGTGAAATTTACAGTATATGGTAAATGAATAATTTGTGTCAAAATATCTGACAAGTAAAAATGGACATTATAGTTTACAATACAAATCTCTTGGGTATTAATATTGAAAAATAGTTAAGTCAATTATGAGCTACCAAACTTATGTGTGTAGGTAGTCTATTATAAAAAAGATAAATATTTGGGGGGATGGGTATGCAGCTAAAGTTTAGTGTAGAAGATGGTTGCCTAATTGTTGAGATGCACGGTGAACTTGACCACCACTCTGCAGAAGGGGCAAGAATAAAAATTGATAATAAGATTGAAGAGCTTGGCATAAACAAGTTGATATTCGATTTTTCAGGGGTCAATTTTATGGATAGTTCAGGTATAGGAGTTATTATTGGTAGATATAAAAAATTAAAGGACTATGATGGGAAAGTAGCTGTTGTAAATTTAAAGCCTCAGATAAAAAAGATATTTGAATTAAGCGGTTTGTTTAAAATTTTAAATGAATTCAAAAATACTAAAGAGGCTCTTTTAAATCTTTGATGGGGGGGATATTATGTTTAAAAATGAAATGAAACTGGAGTTCCCAAGTAAATCAGTTAATGAATCCTTTGCAAGAGTAGTAGTAGCAGCTTTTGCATCACAACTGGACCCTACTTTAGAAGAGCTTTCAGATGTAAAAACTGCGGTATCTGAGGCTGTTACAAACGCCATTATACACGGTTATGAGGATACAGAGGGGATGGTAACCTTAAGATGTAAAATTGAGGATAATAAATTGACTATAGAAGTTGAAGATAATGGTAAGGGAATTGAAAATGTTGAACTTGCAAGGCAGCCTCTTTATACTTCAAGGCCTGAACTTGAAAGATCAGGTATGGGCTTTACGGTTATGGAAACCTTTATGGATAGTGTTGAAGTATTTTCTGAGCCTGGAAAGGGAACTAAGGTAATGATGACAAAAACTTTTAAATCGGCCTGATGTATGGGGGTAAAATATGAAAGAGGGTTTGGAGGATGTAAAGGTTAATTCTTTAGAGGATTTTAGGGAGCTCATATTAAAAAGCCAAGCAGGGGATAAAGAGGCGGAGGAAAAGCTAATAAAGAATAACATAGGATTAGTAACAAGCATAGTAAAGAGATTTTTAAATAGAGGTTACGAATATGAAGATTTATTTCAAATAGGTTGTATTGGTCTTATAAAGGCCATTAAGAAGTTTGATGTTTCATATGATGTAAAGTTTTCTACATATGCTGTTCCTATGATACTTGGTGAAATAAAAAGGTTTATGCGTGATGATGGCATAATAAAGGTAAGTAGAAGTGTAAAGGAAACCGCAAGAAAAGTTAAGTTGGCAAAGGATAAATTAGCCAAAGAATATGGGAGAGAAGCTACAATAGAAGAGATTGCAAATGAGCTAAGCATTACAGCAGAAGAAGTTATATTAAGTATGGATAGTATGAATTCACCAGAGTATTTATATGATACAGTACATCAAGATGATGGGGCAGCAGTTCTTTTAATAGATAGGGTGAGTGAAGATAAGGATTATGGTGAAGAGATAGTTGATAAAGTAGCATTAAAGGAACTTATACAAAATTTAGAGCCAAGAGACAGGCAAGTAATATTTTTAAGGTATTTTAAGGATTTAACCCAAAGTCAAATAGCTGAGATATTAGGTATTTCTCAGGTTCAGGTTTCAAGAATTGAAAAAAGAGTCTTAACATATTTAAAAAAGGCAATGGAGTAGATAATATTCCGTTGCCTTTTTGTTTTATTTTTTTTACTTTTGGAGAAAATATAAATGGAGGTGTAGAGAATGTATTATAAGGCAAAAAAAGTAGATGTTATCAATTATAAGCAGCCAGAGGATAAGGAACATAGATTTGACTACAACAACACATCTTTTAATATGATGTCAGCTTTAAGGGGACAGAATGAAAATATAAAGGATGGAAGGTGATTTTATGGAACATACCAACGAAGAAAGGCTGAAAAAAGAATTTCAGGATATGGTTAAAAAAAATGCTCCAAGTTCAAATTTTTTAAAGGATTGCTTGGCAGCCTTTGTAGTAGGAGGATTTATTTGCGTTATTGGTCAATTTGTTATGAATTTTTTTTTAGGTCTTGGAGTTCCTAAAGAGGATGTAGGTTATTATGTAGCTACTATAATGGTATTTTTAGGTGCATTTTTAACAGGACTTGGTGTTTATGACAATATTGGAAAATTTGCAGGAGCTGGATCGATAGTTCCAATAACTGGATTTTCAAATTCTATTGTTGCACCAGCTATGGAGTTTAAAAGAGAGGGATTTGTTTTTGGTGTTGGTGCTAAGATGTTTGTCATTGCAGGCCCAGTTTTGGTTTATGGAATTTCAAGCTCAGTAATTGTGGGAATCATATATTACATAATAAATCTTTTTAAATAAGGAGGAGGTTTGCTATGGGGGAAAAAAGAATAGGTGAACAAACTATAGCCTTTAAAAACCCTCCATCTATAATATCAACGGCAGCTATTGCAGGACCTAAAGAGGGAGAAGGTCCTTTAAGAGACTATTTTGATGTTGTTTTAGAGGATGACTTGTTTGGTGAAGAAACCTGGGAAAAGGCAGAAAGTAAAATGCAAAAGGAGGCAGTCAGATTAGCTTTAGAAAAATTGAAGATAGATGAGAAGGATATTGACTATATTTTTGCAGGTGATTTGCTAAATCAACTTATGGCATCAAGTCTTGCTGTAAGGGATTATAAGATACCCTTTTTTGGTCTGTATGGTGCGTGCTCGACGCTTACAGAATCTATGAGCCTTGCTTCGATGGCTGTTGATGGTGGATATGCAGATTATGTTATAGCTTCGACATCAAGCCATTTTTGTTCTGCAGAAAGGCAATTTAGATTTCCATTAGAACACGGAAATCAAAGGCCACCAACTTCTCAATGGACAGTAACGGGAGCAGGGGCTGCTGTTATATCAAGCAAAGGCAATGGTCCCTACATTACCCACGTTACAACTGGAAGAGTTGTTGATTTTGGAATTAAAGATGCAAACAATATGGGAGCAGCTATGGCACCAGCAGCAGCTGATACAATTTTAAGACATTTTAAGGATACAGGCAGAACAAATAAAGATTACGATCTAATTATAACTGGAGATTTAGGTAAAGTAGGGATGGAACTTACTTTAGAAATAGTTAAGAAACAGGGATTTGATATGAGTACAAACTATTCAGACTGTGGTATAAAGGTATTTGATTTAACACAACAGGACGTTCATTCAGGAGGAAGTGGATGTGGCTGTTCTGCTATTGTGTTTTGCGGATATCTCTATAAGCAAATTATGGAGGGAAATCTAAATAGAATTCTATTGATTTCAACAGGAGCACTTTTAAGTCCAACCAGTACAATGCAGGGCGAATCAATTCCTGGTATTGCACACGCTGTTGCAATCGAAAGGGGAGTTTAAAATGGATTATTTAAGGGCATTTATAGTTGGAGGAACGATATGTTTAATAGGACAGATATTGATGGATAAAACAAGTTTAACTCCAGCAAGAATACTTGTAAGTTTTGTTACAGCTGGAGTAATACTTGGTGCTATAGGTATTTATGAACCTATAGTTGAATACGGAAAGGCAGGAGCTACTGTTCCATTACCTGGATTTGGATATTCACTTGCAAAGGGGACTATAAAGGAAGTTGAAAAATATGGCTTGATAGGTGCCTTTACAGGTGGGATAAAGGCAACTTCTGCAGGTATCGCAGCAGCTATATTTTTTGGATATATAATGGCAATAATATTTAATCCAAAGGCTAAAAGTTAGGAGTGATATATTGAAAAAGAAGGTTATTATTGTAACGGATGGCGATTTGGTTGCACAGAGGGCAGTTGAGGCTGCTGCTAAAAATATTGGTGGGAGATGTATATCAAGGTCAGCAGGCAATCCAACTCCAATATCAGGTAAAGAGATAGTAGAGTATATAAAACAAGCAAAGTATGACCCTGTAGTAGTTATGGTAGATGATAGAGGAGATACCCACAAGGGTGATGGAGAAGAGGCAATGGAATATATATTAAACTGCGGAGAAGTAGATGTATTAGGTGTCATTGCTGTAGCGTCTAATACAAATGGTGTAAGAGGTATAAAGGTTGATTATTCAATAGATAGAAATGGTAATATAGTTAAAAAGGGTGTAGATAAGAGTGGGCTTGCAAAGGAAGACAAAATAGTTAAGGGAGATACAGTAGATGTCTTAAATGATAAGAGAGCTCCTATAATAATTGGTGTTGGGGATATAGGTAAAATGGATGGATTTGATAATGTTGAAATAGGAGCCCCAATAATAACAAAAGCTATGGAAGAGATTATAAGAAGAAGTGATAAAGCCGATTTGAAAGAGGATGAATGAAGAAGAAATCTGTTAATATCAAAAAGCTGAAGAAACCTTAAAAAGGCTCTTCAGCTTTTCTGATATAAGTATTATCTTGTAGGTGGAATATTATTACTGTTTCCTTGATTATTTCCATTACTTTGTCCATTACCTTGAGTATTTGTTTGACCTTGATCTGTATTTCCAGTATTTTCATCATTAGTATTTTCATCATTAGTATTTTCATCATTAGTATTTTCTTCATTTGTTCCATTATTATTTTCAATGTTTTGCTCATCATTAGGAACAGGATTAGGTAATGAGTGTATATCACAATATTCAGTAGGTTCTGTGCCGCTTAAATAGTATTCTACATATTTGTTAGGACAATTTTCTGTAGCAAGTTTTCCACTTTGAGCACAAATAACAGCTTCAACAACACCTTCTGGTTTGCTAAATTGCTTTATAGGAAGTCCTCTATGTGCCTCAAGCATAATGGCCTTCCAAATAGGAGTTACATTTAAACTGGATACCTTTATATAGCTAACCTCAGGTTCTCTTGTTGAACCAACCCAAACGGCACAAGTATAGTATGGTGTAAATCCTACAAACCAGCCATCTAAGTTATTTTCAGTTGTACCAGTCTTTCCACCTGTAGGCATAGCACCAAGATCTGCACTTTTAGCAAGCCCATTTTTAACAACACTTTGTAATAGTTGATTCATAACAAAAGCTGTATCTTCAGAGATAGCTCTTCTTTGGGTTGTACTTTTTTCTAAAACAATATTTCCATTTCTATCTTCAACCTTTGTGTAAAGAATTGGAGATGATATTATCCCATTATTTGCAAAGGCAGTATAGGCGGCTGCCATTTCAATAGGCCTTGCACCTAAGGTTAACTGACCTAATCCAAGTGCAGCATAAGCTTTATCAGCCTTAACAATTGTCGATAGACCAAATTTTTTAGTTGCATAATTATAGCTTGTATCTAATCCAAGTCTATATAATATTTTAGTAGCAATAGTATTTTTAGATTGTTCAAGTGCATATCTTACAGTTACAGGTCCAACACATCTTTTATCATAATTGTTTGGAAACCAATCTTTATTTATCTTATTATAAATTTCAATTGCCTCTGCGTCATCTCTTGAATCGTTAATAATTGTTGAAGGGGTTACTACTCTATTTTCAATAGCTGGCGTATAAACTGTCAATGGTTTTATAGAAGAACCTGGAGGCATTTTTGCATTTTCACCAGCTGCATAGTTAAAGGAACCAGCACCAAGTCCACGACCACCAATTATTGCTCTAACTTCTCCATTTAAGTCCATTACAACAGCTGCAGCCTGAGGATTTGGTTTTGCATTTTCATTTTGTTTAAGTTTTTCTTTATTTATTTTAACAGGTATGCCTTTATAAAACTTATTATTATCAATTATTTCTTGAGCCTTTTCTTGTAGTTTAGTATCTATTGTAAGATAAACTTTATAACCACCATCTTTTAGTTTTTGTTTTGCATCCTTTTCGTCCATATCATATTTTTTAGCAAAGTCTTCAGCAATCTCATCTAATGCAGCCTCTATAAACCAATGATATTTTGAATAGTTACCAGTTAATTTAGTTTTTTCTTTATTTAAACTTGCTACGATATCTTCATTCAATGCATTTTGGTATTCCGCTTCAGATATATATCCATTTTCAAACATCTTTTTTAGAACAATTCTTTGACGGCTTAAATAGTTATCTGGGTTTTCTTTATTTTTTTTGCTATATGGATTATAGATACCAGGATTTTGTGTTATTGCTGCAATAAAAGCAGCTTCTGCTATAGTAACATCCTCTACGTCTTTATCAAAGTAGTATCTTGAGGCTTCTTGTACGCCATATATATTAGGCCCAAGATATATGGTATTTAAATATGCCTCCAATATTTGATCTTTGCTTAGTTTTCTTTCAATTTGAATTGCAAGATACATTTCTTGTATTTTTCTTACATAGCTTTTCTTTTGAGTAAGGGCATAATTTCTAACAAGTTGCTGAGTTATTGTTGAACCGCCCTGTGATTTTGATCCAGATTTTATATTAGCTAAGATTGCACCAAAGACTCTCTTTATATCTACTCCGTGGTGTTTTAAAAAACGCTCATCTTCGATAGAAATATAAGCATACTGCATATGTTTAGGTATTTGTTTAATTGTTACAATTTTTCTGTTTTCTCCACTGTGCAGATTGGCAATTGGATTTCCATCTTTATCATAAAATTCTATAGATTGTTTTAAATTATCAAGTATATTAACATCAATTTCTGGCACTTCGCTAACTATCTTTATTACTGCACCAATTGCAGCTGCACTTAGCATTAGAGTTAAAATAACGAAAATCAATAATATATTTTTTAGTATATTACCCTTTTTACGTTTCTTTTTAGCCATAGTAAACCTCCTTTTGAGTCAACTTATTTACATTATAACATTATACTATATTTAATTCTACAATATAAACCTATTGGTAAATTTTAAAATGTAAAAGAATTATTAATAATATTTTAAGTACCTTTATTTAATGGATATATAGCATTATAATCTAATAGGTGACAAGAATAATAACTATGTTATTTGTTAAACCTAATTTTAGAATGGTATCGAATTAAAGCAAATTTATTGGAGGAGTTGACATGAAGGAATTTATTTTTAATGCAACATTTGTGTTTCAAATAATAGTTTTTATTATATCTTCCTATTATATGATTATTTCCTTTTTCGGATTAAGATTAAAAAAGGAAGATAATAATGAGGTGGAACCACAAAAGTCCTTTGCGTTGATTGTTGCAGCCCATAATGAGGAGATGGTTATTGCACAAATAGTTGAGAGCTTAAAAAACCTTGATTATCCAAAGGAGCTGTATGACATATTTGTTATAGCCGATAATTGTACAGATAATACAGCAAAAATAGCAAGGGAACACGGGGCTCAAGTATTTGAGAGGTTTGATTCTAACAAACGTGGCAAGGGATATGCACTTGAGTGGATGTTTAATAATATATTTGAAATGGATAAAAAATATGATGCTGTAGTTGTCTTTGATGCTGACAATTTAGCTTCAAGGAATTTTCTAAAGGAAATGAACAAAAAGTTAGTTGCAGGATATAAGGTTGTTCAAGGATATATTGATAGTAAAAACCCAAATGACTCTTGGATTACACATTCATATTCAATAGCCTTCTGGAGTGCAAATAGACTTTTCCAAGCAGCAAGGTGGAAATTAGGGCTTTCTAACCAAATAGGAGGAACAGGTTTCTGTGTTGATACAGAACTACTTAAGAGGTTTGGTTGGGGAGCAACTTGCTTAACAGAGGACTTGGAGTTCACTTGTAAATTAGTTTTAAATGGATATAAAGTTGGTTGGGCACATACTGCTGTTATTTATGATGAAAAGCCACTAACTTTAAAACAATCTTGGAATCAGAGAAAAAGATGGATGCAGGGATTTGCAGATGTTGCAACAAGATATTTTACGAAACTTATGAAAAAGGCAATTAAAGATAAAGATTTTGTAGCCTTTGACTGTGCACTATATACAGTTCAACCTTTTATAATTCTTTTATTAGGTATGTCTTTAATTCTAACTTATTTACAAACACATTCAGAAAAAGGACTAAATATATTTATAATACAGTACTTATTTACACCAATAGTATGGAAACTGTTTAGTGTATTTCAGTTTATGTTTACTCCAATAGTAATGGTATTAGAAAGAAAATTATCCAAGAAGATGTTAGCATTTTTAGGGCTTTATTCATTAAATGTATTTTTAATGGACAGGGTAATTACAAGAGGAGATAGTATAATAAAAATATCATTATTAAATTTAGCCTATATAGGTATAGTGTCAGCTGCGATATTAAGTGTTGAAGGCATAAAGGGATTTAAAGTATATATATGGTACTTATTATATGGTATATATACAATAACTTGGATACCAATAACAGTACAAGGAATTATAGATAAAAATAAAAAAGAATGGAGCCATACTAAACATACAAGACAAATTAGTATTAGTGAAATAGAAGGAATCGATGGTTCAACAGCTGCATAAGAAGTTGCGAAAGCAACTTCTTTTTTTTGTAGAAAACACATAAATTTTAATAGTAATAGATTTAGGAGGAAATAATGAAAGTTTTTAAAAAGGCCTTTATAATATTTGTCATAATATTTATTTTCTTTATTATAAACATTTATCTTTTGGATAGAACCCTTAAACCAATAATTTTGGCCTATTGTGATGCAGAAGCAAGGGGAATTGCATTAGAAACAATAAATGAAACTATACGAACAGAGTTTAAAAATAAAATATCCTATGATGATATTATAACAGTAAAAACAGATAAAGATGGGAATATAGTTATGATACAGGCAAATTCAGTTGAACTTAACAGAATTGGTTCTGAAATTTCACTTTCTGTACAGGATAGAATAAGAAATATTGAGGGAAGAAAAGGTTCTATACCCATTGGTGTTGTTCTTAAAAATGATATACTTGCAAACTATGGCCCTAAAATCCCATTTAAAATGAAACCGGTAGGTTCTGTTAATACAAATTATAGGTCAGAGTTTCAAGCAGCGGGTATAAACCAGACACGTCATATTATATATCTTGACATAAAGGCAAGCGTCCAGGTTATAGTTCCATTTGCAAGAAATAATGTTTCAGTTACAACCAGTGTTCCAATATCAGAAAGTATAATAGTAGGAAAAGTACCAGAAACCTATGCAAATTTGGATTTTATGAAGGATATAACAAAATAAGTCTGCAAAATTGCAGACTTATTTATTTTCCCAATTGAATATATATGGCTTATTTCTATAGTAATCTCCATAGTTTAATCCATAACCAACTACAAAAACATCAGGAATTGTAAAGCACTTATAATCAGGAGTTAGTTCAACCTTTCTTCTTTCTGGTTTATCAAGAAGAACACAGGATTTAATGCTGGCAGGATTATATTTCTTAAGATATTCCATAACAAACTTCATTGTTATACCAGTATCCACAATATCATCAACAACAAGAACGTCAAAACCTTCAATGTTATCAGCAATTTCGTGAACTACTTTTACGTTACCTGATGATTCTTCGCTATGTCCATAGCTTGATGTGGTCATAAAACCTATTTTAACAGGAACAGATATGTGTCTTACTAAGTCAGCTGCAAATATAAAACTTCCTCTTAAGAGTGATAGAACATATAGTTTTTTATCTTTATAATCATTTGAAATAATAGCACCAAGTTCAGCAACCTTTGATTGTATCTCATCAGCAGTTATTAATATGTTTTCCTTTTTATTTTCCATCACTGTCCCTCCATTAAATTTGTATATTAAAGATAATATAAAATATTGTTTAAAAAAAGTCAAGAATTCAAGAGTGAATTTTAATTAAAAGTTGACGGTTTCTTTATATTAACATATAGTTTTAAGTAAAAGGAACATATATCAGTACACCTTGAGAGTACAAAGGGTTGATGATATAATTAATACTTAGTATATACTAAAAGGGGATGATTATATGATATATGGCAATATAGAAGGAATTAAGAAGCAGTATATAAATAGGTTAGAAGAGTTGTATGAATTAAACTGTGAAAAAGACATATTAATTTCAGAAGATATTTTAAAAATAATTTCTGAAATATCACAAGCAATAAATCGAGAAGTTGCAGTATACATAAATAGAAGGGGTAAAATTGTTAATGTTTTAGTTGGTGATAACTTTACTGCACCACTTGAGTTTATGAGTGAAAAAAGAAGTGAAAGAGGATTAAATGGCATTCGTTGCATTCATACACATTTATCAAATGATTCAAGACTGTCTGTACCAGATATTACTGCCTTAATTGAAATGAAGTTTGACACAATGGTGGCAGTAGCAGTTGTAGATGGAAGACCTGAAAGTTTTTCATTTGGCTATTTAAAGGTTGAAGAAGGATTGCTTAAAAATGAAGCTTACGTTGAGGGACCATATAGTATCAATGAGCTTGAAAATGTTCAATTTTCAGATGTTGTAGGAGAGATAGAAAAGCAAATTGAATATACTGCCCACGAAATTCAAAAGGGTGATAAAGAGAGAGTAATTTTAGTAGGCTGCAAATCAGAGGATGGCTATTCTATTGAAGAATCATTGGATGAACTACAAGAACTTGCAGAGACTGCAGGAGCTATTGTTGTACATAAGGTTATGCAAAATAAAGCAAAAATTGATCCAGCATATTATATAGGCTCAGGAAAGGCAAAAGAAATTGCACTATTAAGACAAAGCCTTATGGTAGATACCGTTATATTCGATGATGAATTAAATGGTGTCCAAACAAGAAATCTTGAAGAGGTAATAGGCTGTAAGGTTATAGATAGAACAACATTAATACTTGATATATTTGCACAGCGTGCTAAATCAATGGAGGGAAAGCTTCAGGTTGAACTTGCACAGCTTAAGTATAGACTGCCAAGGCTTATAGGATTAGGACACGTTCTATCAAGAACAGGAGGAGGAATTGGAACAAGGGGGCCGGGCGAGAAAAAGCTTGAGATAGATAAAAGACATATACGCGAGAGAATATATGATTTAGAAAATGAATTAGAAAGAGTTAAAAAAATAAGAAGTGTTCAAAGAGAAAGAAGAAAACAAAATGAGATTCCTGTGGTTGCTTTTGTTGGTTATACAAACGTTGGAAAATCAACATTGCGAAATAAACTATGTGAGCTCTATGGTAAGGATAAGGAAAAGGTTCTTGAGGCAAATATGCTATTTGCAACACTTGACACAACCACAAGAATTATTACGCTACCAAGCGGCAGAGATGTACTTTTTTCAGATACTGTTGGATTTATTAGAAAATTGCCCCACGATTTAGTGGAAGCATTTAAGTCTACACTTGAAGAGGTTGTTGAAAGTGATTTGATTGTTCACGTAGTTGATGGTTCAAATGATAATGCAATAGTTCAAATAGAGACTGTAAATAGAGTTTTAAAGGAAATTGGGGCACAAAATAAAGAAATTATTTTAGCAATTAATAAGATAGACTTAGCTAAGGAAGAAAATTTATATGCAATTAAGGCAAGATATCAAAATTGTGTTGAGATTTCAGCACTTAAGGAGATAAATTTAGATTTGTTTTTAAAGGAAGTAGAAGGGAGAATATTTTCTAAAATTATAAAGGACACAATACTTGTACCATATAAGGATGCAAGAATAGTATCAGAACTTCATTCCTTAAATTGTGTTAAAAATGAAGAATACAAGGAAGAGGGAATAGAGATTTTAGTTGAGGCTACAGAGGATATAATTAATAGATATAAAAAATATTTACAAATTAATTAGGAGCATATTGAAAAATTTATAAATATTTTGTATAATAAATAATGTAAATTTAATGCCGAGTCGCCAAAGTGGTAAGGCACCTGACTCTGGATCAGGCATGTGTGGGTTCGAGTCCTACCTCGGCAGCCATAATGAATATTAGGTAGAGATTGTTAATTTTTAGTAAATCTCTACCTTTTTTATTTTTAATATGATAAAATTTGATTAGTTAATAAATTAAGAAAAGTTAGAATATGATTTTTTAAAACTTGGCTAAAAGTATACGAATAAAATAAAAATAAATTATAAGATGAATTGTAAGTAGTATATTAGTTATAAAAAGAGAAAAATTAAGATTATATTCAAAGGGCAGATTAGGGTTTAAAATGTGTACATTTCTTATGGTTGTTATATTTTGATTGTCTAATAGTGAGTTGCCTGTCATATATAGAGTTTTAGGAATTCCCAATAGATCACATAGAGTAGGAGCAATATCTATTTGATTTATACTTTTTGTCAATTTTATATTGGTGTTTTTACTTATAAATACAAATGGAGTTAAAAATGTATTTTCTTCATATTTAGTATGCCCACCGAAGTCTTGGTGTCCGTGATCAGAGGTTATTATTATGTCATAGTTGTATTTGCTTAGTTGCTTATAGAGTTTGTATATTTCTAAATCAATCTTGCTTGCGGTGTTTTTATATTGCATTGAACTTCCACCAAAAGAATGTCCTGCATTATCTACTGACATTGGATGAACTATTAAAAAATCTGGTTTAAAACTATTTACTATGGAAACAGCATCAATAAAGGTAGTTCCATCTCTAATAAAATATGTTTTTTTATAGTGGAAGCTAAATGGAAACAGTTCATCTATCCAAAAATAACCACAAAGTGCAGTTTTGAGATTGTGTTTTATTGCTAAGTCAGATATTGATAACACTGGAGATGGAATATGTTGGTTATTTGATGAAATACCACTTATATCTGTTGGGGCACCAGTTAAGATTCTCATATACCCCGCTCTTGATATAGTTGGTTTATCAGATACCGAAATAGCAAATTTTGCGTCATTATTTTTTATTAAATTTTGAATAAAGGGCATATTATTTATTGCATCTAATCGTAATCCATCTACTATAATTAAACATACCTTTTTATTTGTAGGTTTTGAATTTGTTGTTATATCATAAAAGGTAAATTTGAACAAAGATATTGTAGAATTTAAAATTAATATATATAATAATAAAGTTAATTTTATATATTGAGGCATAAAATCATCTCCTGTTTGTTTAATATTAATTTTTGTAAAAGTAATCCTGAATTATTCACCAACCAAAAATTAAACTGAAAAATATTTATAAGAAATCTTAGTATAATTGTTATATGAATAAAATTTTCATAAATTACAGATATTTACATTAAAGAAGAATAGATTTCACCTATAGTATAAAATTTTACTTTTTGAACTTATCAAAGAACAATAATAAAAGAATTTCATTCTAACTTGTGAATATTTGCTACAATCTCATAAAAATCATTTTTATATGCGTAGCTACTGCAAAGCTTAAATATTATGTAGCGACTACTTCTTACTATTCTTGAGGCTATTTTCATTAGTT
>NZ_FQVG01000061.1 GCF_900129265.1 Caloramator proteoclasticus DSM 10124
TCTTACCGTGGTCTACGTGTCCTATTGTTCCTATGTTTACGTGTGGCTTGGTTCTCTCAAAATGTGCCTTTGCCATTTCTCTTCTCCTCCTTTATACCTTTATAAATAAATCAATTAAATTAGTTCTCCTTGCTTCTTTCTCCAACTATTTGTGATTGGATACTTGCTGGAACTTCTTCATATGTTGCAAATTGCATTACATATGTTCCTCTACCTTGTGTTTTTGAACGTAGAGTAGTTGCATATCCAAACATTTCAGCTAATGGAACAAATGCTCTTATAACTTGAGCACCATTTCTTGGTTCCATACCTTCAATTCTTCCTCTTCTTGAGTTGATATCACCCATTACATCTCCCATATATTCTTCTGGAACAACAACTTCAACCTTCATTATTGGTTCAAGAAGCACTGGGTCAGCCTTTTGCATTGCATTCTTAAATGCCATAGAACCTGCAATCTTGAAGGCCATTTCTGATGAGTCTACTTCGTGGTATGAACCATCAAATAGTACAACTTTACAGTCGATAACTGGGTATCCTGCAACAACACCGCTTGTCATAGCTTCTTGTATACCTGCATCAATTGCTGGTATATATTCCTTTGGTATTACACCACCAACGATGTTGTTAACAAATTCATATCCCTTTCCTCTTTCTTGAGGTATAAGTTCAATCCAAGCGTGACCGTATTGTCCACGACCACCTGATTGTCTTACAAACTTACCTTCAGCCTTAACAGCCTTTCTAATAGTTTCTTTGTAAGCAACTTGTGGCTTACCAACATTACATTCAACCTTAAATTCTCTTTGAAGTCTATCAACTATTATTTCAAGGTGTAGCTCACCCATACCTGCTATTATTGTTTGACCAGTTTCTTGGTCAGTATAAGTTCTAAATGATGGGTCTTCTTCTGCCAGCTTTTGTAGTGATAGAGCAAGCTTTTCTTGACCAGCCTTAGTCTTTGGTTCTATAGCAATGTGTATAACTGGCTCTGGGAATTCCATCTTTTCAAGTATTATTGGCTTTTCTGAATCACATAGAGTATCCCCTGTTGTAACATCTTTTAGACCAACAACAGCACCTATATCTCCTGCTCTTATTTCTTCTACTTCTTCTCTGTGGTTGGCGTGCATCTTAACAAGTCTTCCTATTCTTTCCTTCTTACCCTTTGTTGAGTTTAGAACATAGCTCCCTGAAGTTAGAATACCTGAATATACTCTTGTAAATGCAAGTTTTCCAACGAATGGGTCAGCCATTATCTTAAATGCAAGTGCTGATAATGGTTCTTCATCACTTGCGTGTCTTTCATCTTCTTCACCTGAATCTGGGTTGACACCCTTAACTGAAGGAATATCAACTGGTGATGGAAGGAATTCAACTACTGCATCAAGTAGTGGTTGAACACCCTTGTTCTTATATGAAGAACCGCAGCAAACAGGAACTATTTCACCAGCTATAGTAGCCTTTCTTAGTCCTGCTTTTATTTCTTCTATTGTAAATTCTTCACCATCTAAGTACTTCATCATTAATTCTTCATCTGATTCAGCAACAGCTTCTATAAGGTTTGTTCTATATTCTTCTGCAAGATCCTTTAATTCCTCTGGAATTTGTGTATGTTCTGAAGTTGTTCCAAGGTCATCTGTGTAAATAAGTGCTTTATTTGCAATAAGGTCGATTACACCCTTAAATGTATCTTCCTTACCTATTGGTATTTGTATTGGAACTGGCTTCGCTCCAAGTCTGTCCTTCATCATTTGAACAACGTTGAAGAAGTCAGCACCCATTATATCCATCTTGTTAACATATGCTATTCTTGGAACACCATACTTGTCCGCCTGTCTCCATACTGTTTCTGATTGTGGTTCAACTCCACCCTTTGCACAGAATACAGCAACAGCACCATCAAGTACACGAAGTGATCTTTCAACTTCAACTGTGAAGTCTACGTGTCCTGGTGTGTCTATTATATTTATTACATGACCTCTCCATTGGCAAGTAGTTGCTGCTGATGTTATTGTGATACCTCTTTCTTGCTCTTGTACCATCCAGTCCATCGTAGCAGCACCTTCGTGAACTTCACCTATTTTGTGAGTTCTTCCTGTATAGAAAAGAATACGTTCTGTAGTTGTTGTCTTACCTGCGTCAATATGCGCCATTATACCTATATTTCTAACCTTCTCAAGTGGTACTAATCTCGGCACTATTTTTCCTCCTCTCTAGGATACTATTTGTATATAGGGAAACCCTAAATGCACATTAACATTATGTGCATTTAGGGTGATTTTTATAAATTTATTACCATCTGTAGTGAGCAAACGCCTTGTTTGCTTCTGCCATCTTATGAGTATCTTCCTTCTTCTTAACAGCAGCACCTGTATTGTTTGCTGCATCCATTATTTCAGCAGCAAGTCTTAGTCTCATATACTTTTCTCCTCTATTTCTTGCTGCATCAACAAGCCATCTGATACCAAGCGTTTGTCTTCTATCAGGTCTAACTTCAACAGGAACTTGGTAAGTTGCTCCACCTATTCTTCTTGCTTTAACTTCAAGAACTGGCATAACATTGTTCATTGCAGTTTCGAATACTTCAAGTGGATCCTTTCCTGTCTTTTCTCTTATTATTTCAAATGCATCGTAGCATATTTTTTGTGCTACGCCCTTCTTCCCGTCCCACATAATCTTGTTGATAAGTTTTGTTACAACAGTGCTATTATATATTGGATCAGGAAGTACTTCTCTCTTTGGAATATAACCCTTTCTTGGCACTTTTCTTCCCTCCTTAACATTAGAATTTAAGTTCATCGGTACTCGGCTCTCGCCGCAAAGTGCTCTGTTAATGCAATCTATATAACCCTAGAAGGAGCTTCATTGCATTGCACACAGCACTAAATATTAAATTACTTCTTTGGTCTCTTAGTACCGTATTTTGATCTTTGTTGCTTTCTGTTAGCAACACCAGCACAGTCAAGAGTACCTCTTACAATGTGATATCTAACACCTGGAAGGTCCTTTACTCTTCCACCTCTTATTAGAACAACGCTGTGTTCTTGTAGGTTGTGTCCTTCACCAGGAATGTACGCAGTTACTTCAATTCCGTTAGTAAGCCTTACTCTGGCAATCTTTCTTAACGCTGAGTTTGGCTTCTTTGGAGTTGTAGTCTTAACTACAGTACATACTCCTCTCTTTTGAGGGCAAGCCTTAAGAGCTGGTGATTTTGACTTCTTTTCAACCTTTTCTCTTCCAAGTCTTACTAGCTGGTTAATAGTTGGCATATGTGCACCTCCTTCCAAAAGTGAAACACATTATATAAAAATAATGTTTAAGCTAATCCTTTAATATACATGCTGCAGACGCTCCAACATCAATTCCACATAATCTTCCAAGTTCTTGCATACTTTCAACAATTACCAGTTCAACTTTAGCTTCATTGCATAAATCGATTATTGGTTGAGTTACTTTTTTATCTGCGTCCTTTGCAACATATACAATTTTAGCAGTTGCCTGCTTTAATGCCTTTAATGTCTGTTTGGCTCCTACAATCTTTTTGTTTGGCAACTTTCCGCTCATTTTACCACCCTCTAAAAAGGCAAAAATACATTGACTATGGACAGCATAATGCTGTCCCATAGTCACACAAACTTAATTTTAACATCTAAAATTCAATGTGTCAACAATACTGTGTTATTATTTTGTTAAATCTGTCTCTGTATTTTCTTCCTCTGTTGTACGTATTTGTATACTTCTGTATTTTGTCATACCAGTACCTGCTGGTATTAGTTTACCTATGATTACATTTTCCTTTAATCCTACAAGTGGATCAATCTTACCCTTTATTGCTGCGTCTGTTAAAACCCTTGTTGTTTCTTGGAATGAAGCTGCAGATAGGAATGAATCAGTAGCAAGTGCAGCTTTTGTTATACCAAGCAGTGAAACTTTACCTTCTGCTGGTCTTAATCCTTTTTCTACTGCCTCTCTATTTACTTCTTCAAATTCAAACATATCTACAAGGCTTCCAGGTAATAGATCTGTATCTCCTGCTTCTTCAATCTTTATCTTTCTCATCATTTGTTTAATTATAATTTCAAGGTGCTTATCATTAATTTCAACCCCTTGCATTCTGTAAACCTTTTGAACTTCTGCAAGAAGGTAAGCTCTAACAGCTTCAACACCCTTTATTCTAATTAAATCGTGTGGATTTACTGAACCTTCTGTTAGAAGGTCTCCAGCTTCTATTACTTGACCATCATAAACCTTTAGTCTTGAACCATAAGGAATTGGATAAACTCTCTCTTCTCCAGAATCTGATGTAACTGTAACTAATTTTCTCTTTCTATCTTCAGTAACCTTTACAAGTCCTCCAATTTCAGAAAGTATTGCAAGTCCCTTTGGTTTTCTTGCTTCAAATAGCTCTTCAACTCTTGGAAGACCTTGTGTAATGTCGGCACCAGCTACACCACCTGTGTGGAATGTTCTCATTGTAAGCTGAGTACCAGGTTCACCTATAGATTGTGCAGCTATAATTCCTACTGCTTCACCTATATTTGTTTTATCACCTGTTGCCATATTCATACCATAACACTTTGAACATACTCCATATCTTGTTTTACAAGTGAATACGCTTCTAATCTTAACTTTTTGTATTCCAAGCTTTTCTATCTTATTTGCTATTTCTTCTGTTATATATTCATTCTTAGCAACAAGTATTTCTCCTGTTTCAGGATTTACAACATCCTCTGCAGCATATCTACCATATACTCTATCCTTAAGTGGTTCGATTACTTCATTTCCATCCTTAATAGCTTCAACATAGAATCCTTCGTGAGTTCCACAATCCTCTTCTCTTACTATAACATCCTGTGAAACGTCAACAAGTCTTCTTGTTAAGTAACCTGAGTCTGCTGTTCTTAATGCTGTATCTGCAAGACCTTTTCTTGCACCGTGTGTTGAAATGAAGTATTCAAGCACGTTAAGACCTTCACGGAAACTTGCTCTAATTGGAAGCTCGATAATCTTACCTGATGGGTTTGCCATAAGTCCTCTCATACCACAAAGCTGTCTAATTTGGTTCTTTGAACCTCTTGCTCCTGAGTGTGCCATCATATAGATTGGGTTTAGCTTATCAAAGCTATCCATAAGAGCATTTGTAACTGATTCTGTTGTTTTCGTCCATGTATCTATAACGCTATTATATCTTTCTTCTTCTGATATAAGACCACGTCTAAACATCTTTTGAATTTCATCAACGTTAGCATCTGCCTGTGCAAGTAATTCCTTTTTAGCCTCTGGAATAATCATATCTGAAACTGAAACTGTTATAGCACCTCTTGTGGAGAACTTAAATCCAAGCGCCTTAATCTTATCAAGAGTTATTGATGCTTGTGTTGGTCCGTGCTTCTTATAAACTCTATCTACAATTTTACCTAATTGCTTTTTATCAACTGAGAAATCAATTTCAAGATCAAACATATTATCTGGATTTGTTCTATCTACAAATCCTATATCCTGTGGAATAGCTTCGTTAAATATTATTCTACCTGGAGTAGCCTTAATTATCTTGCTAACCTTTTGACCATTTATTTCCTTAGTAACCTTTACGTTTATCTTAGCATGTATTCCTACTTCTCCTAACTGATAAGCAAGTAACACTTCTTCTGGTGATGAGAAGTATCTTCCTTCTCCCTTTTCACCTTCTTTTTCAATTGTTAAATAATAAGAACCAAGTACCATATCCTGTGATGGAACTGTAACTGGCTTACCATCTGAAGGTTTTAGCATATTATGAGCTGCAAGCATCAAAAATCTTGCTTCTGCCTGTGCTTCTACTGATAAAGGAACGTGAACCGCCATTTGGTCTCCGTCAAAGTCTGCATTATATGCAGTACATACAAGAGGATGAAGTTTTATTGCACGTCCTTCTACTAAAACTGGTTGGAATGCTTGAATTCCAAGTCTATGTAGAGTAGGAGCACGGTTTAATAGTACTGGATGGTCTTGAATTACCTCTTCAAGTATATCCCAAACTTGGTTGTTAACCTTTTCAACCATCTTCTTAGCACTCTTTATGTTATGAGTTATACCCTTATCAACAAGTGCCTTCATTACAAAAGGCTTAAATAGCTCAAGTGCCATTTCCTTTGGCAGACCACATTGATACATCTTAAGCTCTGGTCCTACTACTATAACTGAACGTCCTGAATAGTCAACACGCTTACCAAGTAGGTTTTGACGGAATCTACCCTGCTTACCCTTTAACATATCTGAAAGTGATTTTAATGGTCTATTACCAGGGCCTGTAACCGGTCTTCCACGTCTGCCATTATCAATAAGTGCATCTACTGCCTCTTGAAGCATTCTCTTTTCATTTCTAACAATTATATCTGGTGCTCCAAGATCAAGTAGTCTCTTTAGTCTGTTATTTCTATTTATAACTCTTCTATATAAATCATTAAGGTCTGATGTTGCAAATCTACCACCATCTAACTGCACCATTGGTCTTAAATCTGGTGGTATAACTGGTATTACATCTAAAATCATCCATTCTGGTTTGTTGTTAGATTTTCTAAAGGCCTCAACAACCTCAAGTCTTCTTATAGTTCTAACCTTCTTTTGTCCTGTACTTCCCTCTAAGTCTGCTCTTAATTCCTTTGCAAGCTTTTCTAAATCTATTTCTTGAAGAAGTTCCTTAACAGCCTCTGCACCCATTCCTGCTCTAAAGGAACCTTCACCATATTTTTCAACTGCTTCTCTATATTCCTTTTCAGTAAGAACTTGTTTCTTTGATAATCCAGTGTTGCCTGGATCTATTACTACATATGCAGCAAAATAAAGTACCTTTTCTAAGGATCTTGGAGACATATCAAGAATTAATCCCATTCTTGATGGAATTCCCTTAAAGTACCATATATGTGATACAGGTGCTGCAAGTTCTATATGTCCCATTCTTTCACGTCTTACCTTTGACTTTGTTACCTCAACACCGCATCTATCACAAACTATTCCCTTATATCTTACTCTTTTATACTTACCACAATGACATTCCCAGTCCTTAACAGGTCCAAATATTCTTTCGCAGAAAAGACCATCCTTTTCTGGTTTTAAAGTTCTATAGTTTATTGTCTCTGGTTTTTTAACTTCACCCTTTGACCATTCTCTTATCTTTTCAGGAGAAGCTAAACCTATTTGAATGGAATCAAAATTATTTAATTCGAACAAGAGGACATCCTCCCTTCATTTTTTATTATGGACTACCTACACATTTTGTAGGTAGTCTCTATTTTATTATTCTTCAAAATCATCAAAACCATCTAAATCTTAATCTATACCAAAATCATCCATCTTTATATCCTCATCCATTAAGGAGCCTATATCTATGTCTTCATCCATCATATCTTCATTTTCTTCACTATCTTCATAAACGATATCTTCCTGTGGTGCAGTTGGGAAGATTCCCTCTACACTTTCCATAGTTTCTTGCATTTCTTCTAAATCATCCTCAATGTCTTCTTTAATTGTGATTTCTTGCTTATCATCAGTAAGTACCTTAACATCAAGACATAGAGATTGTAATTCCTTAATAAGAACCTTAAATGATTCTGGAACTCCTGGTTCTGGTATATTTTCTCCCTTAACTATTGCTTCATATGTCTTAACACGTCCTACAACGTCGTCAGACTTAACTGTTAGTATTTCTTGTAGCATATGAGCTGCTCCATACGCTTCTATTGCCCAAACTTCCATTTCACCAAATCTTTGACCACCAAATTGCGCCTTACCACCAAGTGGTTGTTGAGTAACAAGTGAGTATGGTCCTGTTGATCTCGCATGTATCTTGTCATCAACAAGGTGGGCAAGTTTTAACATATACATATAACCAACTGTTACTCTATTATCAAACTCTTCACCAGTTCTACCATCTCTTAATCTTATCTTACCATCTGGACTAAATCCAGCAAGCTCTAAGCATTTTTCAATGTCCTCTTCTGTTGCTCCATCAAATACTGGAGTTGCTACATGCCATCCAAGCTTTGATGCTGCAAGGCCTAAGTGCACTTCTAATACCTGACCTATGTTCATACGTGATGGAACACCAAGTGGGTTAAGTACTATTTGAAGTGGTCTTCCATCTGGTAAATATGGCATATCTTCAACAGGAAGAACTCTTGAAATAACACCCTTATTTCCGTGACGACCAGCCATCTTGTCACCAACAGAAATCTTTCTCTTTTGAGCTATATATACTCTTACAAGTTCATTTACCCCTGGTGGAAGCTCATCTCCATTTTCTCTTGTAAATATCTTAACATCTACTATTATACCTGCTTCTCCGTGAGGTACTCTCAAGGATGTATCTCTAACTTCTCTTGCCTTTTCTCCAAATATTGCTCTAAGTAATCTTTCCTCTGCTGTAAGTTCAGTTTCTCCCTTTGGAGTTACTTTACCAACAAGTATATCACCTGATCTTACTTCTGCACCTATTCTAATTATACCTCTATCATCAAGATCTTTTAGAGCATCTTCTCCTACGTTTGGTATATCCCTTGTTATTTCTTCTGGTCCAAGCTTTGTATCTCTTGCTTCACATTCGTATTCTTCTATATGGATTGATGTGAATACATCATTCATAACAAGTTCTTCTGAAATCAAAATAGCGTCCTCATAGTTGTAACCTTCCCAAGTCATAAAACCTATTAGTATGTTCTTACCAAGAGCAATTTCACCTTGGTCAATTGAAGGTCCATCGGCTATGATATCGCCCTTCTTTACTCTATCACCTTCATTAACAATAGGTCTTTGATTTATGCAAGTACCTTGGTTGGATCTTTTGAACTTTATTAATTTATAAGTATCTATCTTACCATCTTCATCTCTCTTTATTTGAACTGTATCGCCAGTAACCCTTACAACAACTCCATCTGCCTTTGCAAGCGGAATTACTCCTGAATCCTTTGCTGCTTTATACTCAATACCTGTTCCTACAATTGGTGCCTCAGTCTTTATTAATGGTACCGCTTGACGCTGCATGTTTGAACCCATTAGTGCTCTGTTTGCGTCATCATTTTCAAGGAATGGTATCATAGCTGTTGCAACTGAAACAATTTGTTTTGGTGATACGTCCATTAAATCAACTTGATTTGAAGAAACTACAACTATTTCCTTCTTGGCTCTTGCAGTAACTCTCTTATCTATAAACCTTCCATTTTCATCTAATGGTTCGTTTGCCTGTGCTATTATATATTGGTCTTCTTCATCAGCTGTTAAATATACAACTTTATCAGTTACTAATCCATTTTGCTTATCAACTATTCTATATGGAGTTTGTATAAATCCATATTCATTTACCCTTGCATAGGTTGCAAGTGAGTTTATAAGACCTATGTTTGGACCTTCTGGTGTCTCTATCGGACACATTCTACCATAGTGTGAGTGGTGAACGTCTCTAACTTCGAATCCAGCTCTTTCTCTTGAAAGACCTCCAGGTCCTAATGCAGAAAGTCTTCTTTTGTGTGTAAGTTCTGATAGTGGGTTTGTTTGGTCCATAAATTGTGAAAGCTGTGAGCTACCGAAGAATTCTTTTATAGCTGCTGCTACAGGTCTTATATTAATTAATTGTTGTGGAGTAACTACATCTAAATCCTGAATTGTCATTCTTTCTTTTATTACTCTTTCCATTCTTGATAAACCAATTCTAAATTGGTTTTGAAGTAGTTCTCCAACTGCTCTTAATCTTCTATTACCAAGGTGATCTATATCATCAACATATCCTATACCAAAGGATAGATTTAAACAGTAGCTTATTGAAGCAAATATATCATCCTTAATAATATGCTTTGGAATTAATTGATGTATATTTTGTCTTATTGCATCCTTCACATCTTCTTCATCTTGATATTCATCTAATATCGCTTTAAGTGTAGGATAGTGTACAAACTCTCTAATATTTAAATCGCTCAAATCATATGGTAGATTTAAACTATGGATATCTACAAAATTATTGCCTATTACCTTAACTCTTTTCCCTTCAACAAGAACATCAACTACATTTATACCTGCATTTTGGATAGCCCAAGCTGTCTCTCTTGATATTTTTTGTCCTTCTTCAACAAGGATTTCACCTGTTTCAGGGTGAGCAATGGTATCGGCAGCTATTTGTCCAGCTAATCTTAAAGCTAATGCTAACTTTTTATTAAATTTATATCTTCCAACTCTTGATAAATCATATCTCTTTGGATCAAAGAATAAACCTTCTATTAATGTTGTAGCACTTTCAACTGTTGGTGGTTCTCCTGGTCTTAATCTCTTGTAGATTTCAATAAGACCTTCTTCAGTTGTCTTAGTACTGTCCTTTTCTATAGTTGCTCTTAGGTGTTCATCTTCTCCAAAGAATTGAATAATTTCGTTATCCAATCCTAATCCAAGTGCTCTAATAAATACTGTTAAAGGTAGCTTTCTTGTTTTATCTATTCTAACGTAGATTATGTCGTTAGAATCGGTTTCATATTCTATCCAAGCACCTCTATTTGGAATAATTGTTGATGAGTATAGCCTTTTACCAGATTTATCTATTGTTTCTGCATAGTATGCACCTGGTGATCTTACTAACTGGCTTACTATTACTCTTTCTGCACCATTAATTATAAATGTACCTTGTTCTGTCATTAATGGGAAATCTCCCATAAAGACTTCTTGATCCTTAACTTCTCCGGTCTCTTTGTTAACCAATCTCACCTTTACCTTTAAAGGTGCTGCATAAGTCGCATCTCTTTCCTTACACTCTTCGACAGTATATTTAATATTGTCATAGTCCAGCTTGTAGTCAACAAATTCTAAAACTAAATTACCTGTGTAGTCTGTGATTGGATTGACGTCTTCAAAAACTTCCCTTAACCCTTCATCTAAGAACCATTGATATGAGTTAAGCTGTACTTCGATAAGATTTGGCATGTCAATTACTTCTTTGATTTTTGAGAAGCTCATCCTTGTTCTCTTGCCAACTTGAACAGGATGCACAATGTTGTTTTCAGGATGTACCATTAAAATCTCACCCCTTATGTATTAATAAATGGCTATTGACACTATATATTAAGTTAAATAAAATATTTATCAGCTATCTATATATTTTTTACATAATATGAAAATAATATACAAAATATATTATTTTATTGCATAATAATCCCATTATTCGTGCATTTTAATATAATACCATAATGTGTCCCTTATGTCAAGATAATAATAAAAAGCTCTATTAAATTTATTCTAAATAAATCAAATATTTAATACTTGATAAGTTAATTTTACAAATAAAAAAACATCTTACAAACTCTGTATAAGACAAAAGGAGTTACTGAATTTAGATTCAGTAACTCCTTTTTATTGTTAATATAAAATTACTTTATTTCAACAGTTGCTCCTACTTCAGCAAGCTTTGCCTTAATTTGTTCAGCTTCTTCCTTGCTTACAGCTTCCTTTAGAGTCTTTGGAGCGTTGTCAACAAGATCCTTAGCTTCCTTTAATCCAAGACCAGTTAATTCTCTTACAACCTTGATTACCTTAACCTTTTCAGCACCAGCGTTTGCAAGAATTACATCGAATTCAGTCTTTTCTTCAGCTGCTGGAGCTGCTGCAGCTGCTGCACCTGCTACTGCAACAGGAGCTGCTGCACTTACACCAAACTTTTCTTCACATGCTTTTACTAATTCATTTAGTTCAAGAACAGTCATATTTTCTATAGCTTGAATGATTTCTTGAATTGTCATTTTAAAACACCTCCACTAATTTTTAATTATTATGCATTTGCTTCTTCTTTTTGTTTTCTAATAGCATCAAGCACATAAACAAGGCTTGATAATGGTGACTTGATACTTCCAAGGAATTTTGCAATAAGAACATCTCTTGGTGGTATCTTTGATAGTTCAACAACCTTAGCTGTGTCGAATAGTTGTCCTTGTACAACACCTGCTTTTAGTTGTATTGCTTTATTCTTTTCAGCAAAGTTAGCAAGGATTCTTGCTGGTGCAGTTGGATCGTCATATCCAAAAGCAATAGCAACTGGTCCTTCAAAGTATTGATCTAAACCTTCGATACCTGCTTCCTTAGCTGCTCTTAAAGCTAAAGTATTCTTTACAACTTTGTATTCAACGCCCGCTTCTCTCATATTCTTACGAAGCTCAGTATCTTGCTCAACTGTAATTCCTATATATGATGTCAAAATAGCTGCTTGGGCTTTTTGGAATTTTTCTGCAAGTTCTCTTACTTTTGCTTCTTTAATCTCTCTGTTGCCCACCGTTTACACCTCCTTGTCTTTTATATAGGCCCTTTGTGCAACACAAAAGGCCTCCCGTAGACATAGAGAGGCCTAAATATCATATCTAAAACCTCGGTAGGTTGGTTTCCCGTTATGCACTATGGCACCTACTGTCTACGGCATTTTTTTCGTATTCAGTTCGACTATATTATTATATCAAATTCAAAGCAGCATGTCAATATATTATTCAAGAGTCTTTGCTGGATTAATCTTGATTCCAGGTCCCATTGTGCTTGAAACTGTAACACTCTTGATGTATTGTCCCTTTGCTGCTGCTGGCTTAGCCTTTACTATAGCTTCCATTAATGTATGGAAGTTATCAAGAAGCTTTTCAGTTCCAAATGACTTCTTTCCAATTGGAACGTGTACTATAGCAGTCTTGTCAACTCTGTATTCAACCTTACCAGCTTTAATTTCAGCTATTGCCTTAGCAACATCAAATGTAACTGTACCTGATTTTGGGTTTGGCATAAGTCCCTTTGGACCAAGTATCTTACCTAATCTACCAACAACACCCATCATATCTGGAGTTGCAACTACTACATCGTAGTCAAACCAGTTTTCCTTTTGAATCTTATCAACAAGTTCTTCTGCACCTACATAATCTGCACCTGCAGCTTCAGCTTCTTTAGCCTTATCTCCCTTAGCAAATACTAAAACCTTAACTGATTTTCCTGTACCGTGTGGAAGAACAACTGCTCCTCTAACTTGTTGGTCAGCATGTCTTGGGTCTACACCAAGTCTTACATGCACTTCAATTGTTTCATCAAACTTAGCTTTAGCAGTTTGGATTGCTAAATCTAAAGCTTCCTTTGGACTGTAAAGTACGCTTTTATCAACAAGCTTTGCACTTTCTAAATAATTCTTTCCTCTTTTCATCTTTAACCCTCCTTATGTGGTATTAGCGGTTATAACCTCCCACTAAAAAAGCAGGAAATTACTCAACTATTTCAATTCCCATACTTCTTGCAGTTCCCTTAATCATGCTGATTGCAGCATCTAATGAACCTGCATTTAGGTCTGGCATCTTAAGTTCAGCTATTTCTCTTACCTTAGCCATTGAAACCTTAGCTACCTTTTGCTTATTTGGTACTGCTGAACCTGACTCTATTCCAGCTGCCTTCTTTAATAGTACTGCTGCTGGAGGAGTCTTTAGTATAAAGCTAAATGATCTGTCTTGGTATATTGTGATAACAACTGGGATTATTAATCCTGCTTGGTTTGCAGTCTTTGCATTGAATTCCTTACAGAATCCCATAATGTTAACACCATGTTGACCTAATGCTGGACCTACTGGTGGCGCTGGAGTTGCCTTACCTGCAGGTAATTGAAGTTTTACCATACCTACTACTTTCTTTGCCATTTTCTGTACACCTCCTTAAAATGCGAAATCATATCTTTTCAATCTGGTTAAAATCCAGTTCGACAGGTGTTTCCCTTCCGAACATATTAACCAGAGCTTTTATCTTTTTCTTTTCATAGTTTATTTCCTTTATTTCAGCTATGCAGCTTTCTAATGCTCCACTTATTATTCTTACATTTTCACCAACTTCTACATCTATAAGCTGCACTGGTTCAACTATTCCCATTGCCTTAACCTCTTCATCGGTTAAAGGCACTGGTTTTGAGCCTGGGCCAACAAAGCCAGTAACACCTCTTGTGTTTCTAACTACATACCAGGACTCATCAGTCATAACCATTTTAACCAAAACATATCCAGGAAATTTTTTTCTTTGTACTACTCTTGTTTTATCATTTTTAGTCTCAACGACATCCTCTAAAGGAATTTGAACGTCTTGAATAAGGTCGTGTAAACCTCTATTGTCTATTGTTTTTTCCAAGTTTGCCTTAACCTTATTTTCATAACCTGAGTATGTGTGTACTACATACCATCTTGCTCTTTCTGCCATAGCTTAAGGGACTAACCTCTATAGTCCCTCCCTCCTTTTTATTTAAAATAATTGAGGACACCCTTTAGTATGTTACTAAATACTGAATCGTATACGGCTATTACTACTGTAAAGAACAACATAACCACAAGTGTCTTTATAGTTGATTCCTTTACATCGTTTAATGTAGGCCATGTAATTTTCTTAAATTCGGCCTTTATATCCTTAAAATATGACACTACCCCATTTGATTTAGCTGCCATAAGATTCACATCCTTAATCAAAATTACTTTGTTTCCTTATGAACTGTATGCTTTTTGCAGAATTTGCAATACTTGTTTAGCTCTATTCTATCTGGGTCATTCTTCTTGTTCTTAGTTGTGTGGTAATTTCTTTGCTTACATTCTGTACAAGCTAATGTTATCTTTACTCTCACCTTCTACACCTCCTAGTTGAGAAAAGTGCTACATTACTATTTTTAAGCATTCTATTTAAATTTATCATAAATATTATATTGTGTCAAGAAGACAAATAAATTTAATATTTACCATATTAAAAGTAAAATAGGAAGCTCAGGATAAACCTAAGCTCCCAATACTATTATTCAAAAATCTTAGCAACAACACCAGCACCTACAGTTCTTCCACCTTCACGGATAGCGAATCTTAATCCTTCTTCCATAGCGATTGGAGTG
>NZ_FQVG01000041.1 GCF_900129265.1 Caloramator proteoclasticus DSM 10124
AAGAAATCATGGTTTAAGAAGATGTCGATATCTTCGACTTGTAGGTGCTAAAATACATATTATTTTAGCAAACACTGCGTGTAATATAGTAAGGATGGTCAACTTAATTATGCAGCAAAAGGCCACCCTTAGCTTTGCTACGCCCTAAAATGAGGAAATAATAAAAATAGGGCTCAAAACAAAGCCCTATATAGATTGAATTAACAAATATTACTATATTTTTAATGCTACGCATTTTACATTAATAACTTTTTATGCATTTTATTAAATTAAGTTGAATATTTATAAAAAACGTCATTAAAAGCCACTATTTTTTCGGAGCTCTTGGTGGCACTTTTAGGTTGTCCACGCATATTTCATTATTTCTATTTTATCCTTCTCTGTTTTGGCTGCAGATACTAACTTGCTCAAATTATTTTCAAACTCATCCCTGTTTTTTATAAATCTGTCTTTATCTACCCTTCCTTCCTCAACCTCTCTAATCTTTTCCCTTTCACTTTTCCAGTATTCTACCGCTCTGTCTGAATCCTCTTCTTTGAAGAACACATCGCTGTCTACAAACCACATTGGTTTATAGGTTGAAAGGCAGGGAAGCGATGAACCTGTTGCCAAAATATTTATTTCTCCATTTATAAGTTCAACAATCATACTCCCTGTTGTTTCACTTGATATTAAACTACCATCGTGCATACAAATATTCTTCATTGAACCATTTAGTCTGTTTCCATCTTCCTTTTCGTGGTGTCTCAAAATGCTTTTAAAGTCATCTACTGTCAAACTTCCCTGTTTACTTTTTAAGTAAGAATAGGTTATGTTTCTTCTAAAATCACCCTCTGCAACCTTTGCTACTAATCTGTTTTCATACCTTTCTTTAAAATTGAAATTTTCTCTTCCCAATATTCTTTTGTATATAAAATTATCCTCAACATCATTACTTAACATATCATAATCATTAGTTATACTTATAGAATTAGATATACTGTCTACATCTTCAATTTTTTTGATAGCCCATATATACCCAGCAGTTTCTATTTTATAGGCAGAATTGAAATCTGCAACTATAAAACTGTTATGGTATTTTAAGTTCTTTGTATACCCACATTTTCCACCTTGTCCATAAGTTTTAATAAAATAAACAATATATCCGAGCGCTTCTACTGCTGTTTTGCTTCTTTCAAGCGATAGCCTTAAAATGTCCATTCCAAGAAGTGCAGGAGGGCCTTGTTTTTGTTTTGTAAACACTGCCTCATTACCTATGACAACACCAAATTCATTAACCCCCATTTCTGCTCCCCATATCCAAGAGGGTTTAAATAAAATACACTCATAGGTTTCCTCTGCCTGTGGTATTTCAATATAGGTACACTTTACTGTTTCACCCTTTTTATACTTCCTTCTATCAGTTCTTATTATTATATGAGGTTCGTTCTTTTCTCTATCGCTGTTTTTTCCAAAAATCACCGAACCATTTTTAGTTGAATTTTTCAATGCAACAAGTGTATCACACATATTTATCCCCACCCATAAAATATAAATTAAATTATTATGATTTCAAATTTAGTTAATATTAAAAAATTAATGCAGAACCCACCTGTTCGCATTAATTTTTTTCATATTAATTACACAAGAATTCTTAATTAATGAAATGTTTTATAAAACTACGCAGTTTTATTATCAATTCCAATATGGTCCGATTTAAACGTAAAATTAAATCCTGATTTAACATATAACTCACAATTGTTTCAATTCCAATATGGTCCGATTTAAACAGATTCACCATTAATTAATGGAATAATAGGAAATATGTTTCAATTCCAATATGGTCCGATTTAAACCTACCACTTACAAACACTCTTTGATTAAAAATTGCGGTTTCAATTCCAATATGGTCCGATTTAAACTTCCCTTTTTACCTTCTATCATTGCATTTTTACAATGGTTTCAATTCCAATATGGTCCGATTTAAACCTAAAAGCTCATCCTCTGTTGTTTTCTTTTCCTCCTGGTTTCAATTCCAATATGGTCCGATTTAAACTTTAGAGTGGCTTGGAATTGAAACAAGCGACTATAAGTTTCAATTCCAATATGGTCCGATTTAAACCCCGTTAGGGGAGTCGCATTTTTCAAAGGTTCTTCTAATATGAATACCCTATTTTTTTCGGGAACCTTCAGTCATTAAAAATCCCTTAGGAGGTTTACAAACTTTATTCCTCTATATACTAATATAACTTATTTTTTCCATTATTTCAATATTAAACTTATGCCTACTACATAAAATTTAAAAAACTATTATTTTATAAGCAAAAACACCCAAGTGAAAGTGCGGTATTTGGTAATTAATGTATAATTCACATTTCACTTGGGTGGGAGACCTCCGAAAAAAATCAAATTATTTTTAAAAACATACTATATATAGTTGCACATATTATCTTTTATATACTATATATAGTGGTGGCGATTTTTAAGGTATCATTTTTTCGGAGCTCTTGGTGGCACTTATTTTAAAAATATGCTTACTAAAATTAAAATAAACATAACAGTAAAAATTCCCATTTGTATATTCAACCTTTTATTTATCTTTTCAATTTTTATATTAATATCAGCTTTCAATTCTTCTGTCTTATTTTTTACAACTTGTTCTATATCTGTTGATAGTAAATTACTTGTATTTCTTAATTCCAACTGTATATCTGATTTATTTTTTTCCAATTTTGATGCAGCTATCTCTTCAAATCCTAAATACATTTTTTTGTTTTCAGTATCTATTGAATGAATTGTGCTTATAAGCTCATTTTCTAATTGTTTATACATAATACTCAGGTCCTTATTAAATGAAATGTTTTCTTCTTGAATTTTTTTTATATTATTGTTCATATATTCTTGATTTTTGTTCAATGTATCATTAATTTCAAGTAATACTTTCTTTTGTATTTCTATTAAACTTATAAATTCTTTTTTTAGTTCTTCTATATCACTAATTACTTTAGAGTATTGTTGTTTGTTTGTAGATATTTCATTATTTATATCACTAATTTTATTTATAATATCTGATATTTTTTTTATGTTTTTAGCTTCTTTTTCTAATTCATTTATCGTATCATTTAATTTACTTACATCAACCATTTATCGTCTCCCCTATTCTTTTTAGTTTTTCTACTGATATTTCAATAATTTTATTAAGACTATAATAGTCTTTTAATTCAATATATATTTTTTCTAATTTTTCAGGATAAACATCTATTAACATCTTACTAAGTTCTATTCTTGATTTTTCATTAAATAATTCTTTAATCTTAAATATTTCATTTAAAATCTCATATTTTTTATCTTTTTCATATTGTGATATCTCTTTCATTGCCAATTCTAATCTTATTCGACCATCTTGATTTTCAAATTCTCCTAATATTAGCCTTAAAATACCACTTAAAAAGTTAAGTCCAGTATTATATCTATAACTTTCAAGCAATCTTGAGAGATTACCCTTCACATTTTTAATACCCTCAATGTCAATGAGTATTTTATTCCTTTTATCTTCTGTATATGTATAAAATACTTCAAACCATGATTTATGGTCTAAAGGATTTTGGGCAATATAATCAAGCAGATATGTACTCTCTGTAAATTTAAAGTATCTCTCAAGTTCCTCTTTGAAACTTTTACTATCTTTAAAATTATCACATAGCTCTAATATATTCTTGATTGCTTGTCTTCTACTATAAACTATATTGTCATAAATCCATTCTATTAATATATTAAAAATCTTTTCATATTTGCTAAGAATGTTACTGTTATATATTTTTATATATTTTGAATACTTTTCATTACTTACATTGTTTAAATCTAAATAAAACTCTTTGTCATATCTTCTAATGTAGCTTAGCAATGCATCTTCTGCTGTTTGTTCTGTATAATCACTAAAATATACTTTTATAATTTCCCTACCCTTATTCCAACTTTCAATTGTCCAATCGTCAATTATTTTAACTAAACTTAGTCTATAAATTGCCTTTTGTACATCTGCAAATTTACCTATTTTTCTACATTCAATATTCTTTATTGTACCTGGTTCAGCGAAGTTTTCAAATATACTCATTACCTCTTTAAATTCTTCATCAGTACCTTTGTTGTTGGACAACCATAAAAAGAAAATTCTCAATACATCTTTTCCCTTAAAACCATATTTCTCCTGTATTTCTTTTATTTCTTCTATTTTTGTTTGAGGATTAAACAACTTTTCTAACTCATTTTTTTCTATATTTTCTCTTGTGTATAGAACATAACAATCGGCCTTCTTTTTATCTCTTCCTGCTCTACCTGCTTCTTGATAGAGGGCTTCTAAAGAAGCTGGTAGACCAAAATGAATTGTATACCTTATGTTACTTTTATCTATTCCCATACCAAATGCTTTTGTAGCCACTAACAATGGGAACTTATTTTCTTTATATTCTTTTTGAACTCTCATTTTATATTTATCAAATTCATCCGAGTCTAATACAGGAATACCTTTTATGTGCGGTACTTCTCCTGAATACCATCTTGCATCTATATTAAATATCCTTGATAACTCATTAGCAATGCTATAACATCCAATTTTTCCATTTTTTAATAAAGTAAAGATTAATCCACTTTTTGTATTTAAACCATCAATTTTAAATATATCTTTTTCTCTATTTAAATTATTAAGAAGATCAATTAAAATATTTTTCTTATCTTCAATTTCTTCACTTTCGTGCTTATGTACAATAAAATTAAGTTCTGGTCTTGTAAATGAAGTAAGTGTCTTTATACTATCATTACCTATTTCAAATTCCTTCTTTAAATCCTCTAAAACAAAAGATGATGCCGTAGCAGTAAGTCCTAATAACCAAGATGATGGACAATATTTTCTTATTGTTCTTATAAGATTCAAATAGGATGTTCTAAAATCGTGTCCCCACTCTGATAAGCAATGTACCTCGTCTATAACAGCGATAGCAATAGTTTGCTCTTTATTTAGCTTGTCTAAATAATCTCTAAACTCCTGTATTTGAAACCTCTCTGGAGAAATCCAAATAAAAAAGTATTTCCCTTCAGAAAATTCTTTTCCTATCTTGCTCTTAGTTTCAGCGTCTTGGTCACTACTAATATAGTTAGTTCTATCTATATATCTTTTATCTAAATTATCTTTTTGATCATACATAAGTGATTTTATTGGACATACAACAAAGCTAACACAAGGCTGTAGAAGTGCTGATAATTGATAACATAACGATTTTCCACTCCCTGTTGGTAAAAGTCCTATTGTGTCATTGCAGGATAATGCATTTATTATAATAGGTAGCTGTCCATCATTAAATTCATCAAATCCAAATATATTTTTTAGGAAAAATTTTAAAGCTGGGATATCGCTCTCTTCACCATCATTAATTATTTTATATTTTATAGGATCTGTTGTATTAACTTTAAAATAATTAGCCTTATCAAAATAATCTGTTCTTACAAAAATAATTTCAGGATATTTTTCATTTTCATCAGTCCATCTTCTTAGCAAACTAAAGTTTACATTAATATACCCTTCTCTAAATTGAAATTCTGATTCATTACTATAAACTATTCTTACATCTGGTTTGTTAAATTGTAATTTCAAAAGCTTACAAATGTTTTCTAACCATATAAATATATCTTCAAGTGCTATTTTTGCAAAATCTTCATCAACATCTAAACTCAAAATATTAAAACTCCAAATTTTATCATCCAATTTTAATATTTCTCTTTGAAGTAATTCTAAAATCAATGTCTGAAATCTCATTACTGCAGTAGCAATAAGTGCCTTTTTTGTATATTCTTCTTTATAATTTTGTTGGTTATAATAATTTTCTTTATAGTAATTTAATATTTTATCAAACTGTTTCAATCTATTCTTAATCTTATCCATTTTATATTGAATATTATTATTTCTTATTTCAGTAGTATTTATCTCAATTGTTTCTATACCAAATTTAGCTAAATATTCTTTTCTATCTTTATCATTAATCTTATTTATTTCTTCTAAATGTTGTTGTCCATTTATCTCTATAACAAGTTTTGCTTGCGGTAAATAAAAATCTACTTGCTGGTCTACAAATTCTTGATTTATTTCACCTGTTATTTCATTAAATAAAACCTCAGGTATTATTAATTGCTGAATAAACTTATATTCTTCTAAATAATTTGGTAAGATTTCTTCAAAAAAATATTTTGCAGGGTAATCATTTTTTTCATCATTGCCTTTTATCGTTTTATACCAAACAGGAGGCTTATTATCAATAAGAGTAATTCGTGTATTAAATTTCTCTAAATTATGTAATGATCCTATTACATCCTGTAGGTACTGGGACATTATAGTTGGGCATCCCCTATGTAATATATTTTTTATAACACAATAAGCCGGGTAATATTTGTTTCTTTCTTTTCTACTATTAGTTAAATTTTGTATAACGAAATTATGATTAGTATATACATAATTTGCCGTATATTTTTCCATCAAAACTCATCCTTTTCAATTATAAAAATTTATTTTTTATAACTTAATTACATTCTACCATAATTGTAAACCAATCTAAATATTTGCAAAAAAAGTGCCCGTATATTATAAATACGAGCATAAAACTATATTATCCTTTCTTCTAAAATAATCTTGTTTGCCTCTGTAATTATTTGTTCATCTAACCTTTTAGAATTTTTTATAATTTCAAGTGCAAGTATTTGAAGATTCTCAGAAAATATTTTTTTTGCATTATTTATTCTAATAATTTGCCCATCTATACTTTTTGCATTTTTATTTTCATTTAATAGTTTATTAGCAAAACTCTCGTTTGTAATTTTTCCCATATAACAATCCTTAAAATCATAATAGTATTTTATAAATATACTCTTACCTATAGAATTTAACATCCTTTCCACCTTATATTTGACGTTATTAATTTGATTTAAATCTATTGTATTTTGTTTTTTCTTCTGTGGCAAAACTGTAGGTGCATCTCCTATAAATTTTGTTTTTTCTCTCATATATTACCATCCTTTATCTTTATAATGTAACGTTTCATTTTATGGGACTTTCAAAATATAAAATACGTTTTTCCAATATGGTCCGATTTAAACACTTAGAAGAGCTGAATTGCTACAGTTCCCTTGATTTGTTTCAATTCCAATATGGTCCGATTTAAACCAGTAAAAAGTGCAGGCGGTAATTATATATTAATATCGTTTCAATTCCAATATGGTCCGATTTAAACTAAGTCCAAACCCACTTTCAGGAACAAAATTCTCTGTTTCAATTCCAATATGGTCCGATTTAAACTCAGGTGTAATAAGTGGTGTTAGGCAAATATTTAAGTTTCAATTCCAATATGGTCCGATTTAAACACAGTTGCACTTGCAAAGCCCCCTGTATCAAAGCTGTTTCAATTCCAATATGGTCCGATTTAAACATAGGTTTATCCTTTTTTCCACCTTCTCTTTTATTGTGTTTCAATTCCAATATGGTCCGATTTAAACCTCCATCATCTGCGTATAGTGTTTGAGTATCTGATTTGTTTCAATTCCAATATGGTCCGATTTAAACTGGAGATTTTCAAACTGCTATGGAAGCAATGTCAAAGTTTCAATTCCAATATGGTCCGATTTAAACCATATCAAGGGCAATGGGAAAGTTACGGTTTAACACGTTTCAATTCCAATATGGTCCGATTTAAACCCGTTAGGGAAGTCGCATTTTTCAATGGTTCTCCTAATATGAGTATCATATTTTTTTCGGGAACCTTCAGTCATTAAAAAATCCATAGGAGGTTTACAAACTTTATTCCTCTATATACTAATATAACTTAATATTTCCATTATTTCAATATTAAAATTGAAGCTAATATCTATAATTTTATTTTATTTAAAATTATAATTCGACAGGTAATTATAAAAATTTATAGTATATAACATAGTTTTTTAGAATTTTTCTTATATACTAAATCGTTCAGTTCATATAAAATTACCTGCCGAACTTAGGAGATTATATAAAAACAATATTATAGCACTATTTTAGTTATATAAAATTATCTTCCTTTTCATCATCCAATAAGCCAAGCTCACTATTATATTCACAGTTTACAAAATACATATGGTACTTTGTATCATATTCTATCTTATTTTCTTTTTTAAACCTAAAAAACTGACCAGATGTTATTGGAACACAATATCCCATTGCTTCAAAATATTCTCCATCATCTATAGCTTTTAAATAATTCATTTTAAATTTAAAAGGTACAGCTTGGAATGAATCAAACATCTTATCAAATTCTTCTTCAAGCATTTCATCTTCTATCATAGGTGTTAAGTTACTAACTATATATTCAAAACCATTTTTAACTTTATTAAATAATTCCCTATCTTCAGCAGAGTATCCATTTTGGTAAACTTCGTTAACTATGTTTTGAACTATATCCTCTTCTAAAATGTCAACTCCTCTTAGACATTCTAATGTTTTAAAAACATAATCTTGATTTCTATATACAAATTTATCCTTCTCTCCGCCTACAGTAAAAATATTTACATCACATATTCCCTTTTTTCTTTTCCTATTTACTCTACCAAATCTTTGAATTAGAGCATCACAGGGTGCTGGTTGAGTGTATAAAGTATCATAATCAATATCAAGCGATACCTCTACAACTTGAGTGGCAATCAGCAAATCGTAATTATCTATGTCCTTTTCCTTTTCTTCTCTGTCCCTTAGTATAAATCTGCTGTGAAGAAGTATATAGTTTATAGAAGTATCCTTCAATCTTTCAGCTAAAAGCTTATAAACATTTTGTGCCTCTGAAACTGTGTTTAAAATTACAAGTACTTTTTTTCCTGATAAAACTTTTTCAACTATTTCATCAATATACTTATATACACATCCTTCTTTAATAACAACTCTATTTCGTGTAAACTCCTTTAATTCTTCTTTAGGCATAGTAATAATGTTTTTTATTTCTAACTCCTCTTTAAACATATCCATTATAAATTTAGGCAAAGTAGCTGACATAATAAAAAAACTTGCACCTATTTTTTTAAGAAATTTACAGGTACACAGTAATAATGCTGTGAGCCTTGCATCATACGAATGAATTTCATCTAAAATAAAAAGTCCTCCCTGCATTTCACTTATTCTCTGTTCAAATCCTTTTATTGCAAAAAAATTCTTTATAATTTGGTGAGGTGTTAAAACTTTAATAGGTCTATATATTTTTTTACTTAGATCCTGTATGCTTTTAATCTCTTTATAAGACATATCCTCATTCTTCTCAGATAAATACTTATTTAAAAAATATGATGCCTTATTATGCAAAACACCGACATTGTCCTCTCCAAAATAATTGGCAAATCTTTTATACATAGCATTAATTGAGGCTGTATATGGTAAAACATAATACAGTCTTTTATTACTTCTCCCCTGATTGAAGCTCCAAAGTAAAGAAGCCTCTGTTTTTCCACTACCTGTTGGAGCTATTAAAAAAATATCCCCCTTTATTTTTTTGCAAGCTTCCTGTGTGCTTCTAAAAGTTTTAAATCCCAATACTTTTTCTATATCTGCATTGATTTTTGTAATATTATAGATATTTGCTGACGCTAAATGATCGGCTGCTGTGACAAAACCTTTTAAGAAAGTATATTTAATTTTATCTATTTCATCAAAGCTATCCTTTAATTTTAGATACTTGTGTACACATTTTTTATATCCATCTATTAAACTATCCCTATTTAATTTTTTATTTAATATATTAAGTCTATATCCTAAATATTTCTCCGACAATTCTTCTACATTATTTAAAAATTCTATTATTTTACTCTCATCTTGTAGAAAAATATTAATTTGTTCTTCAAATATTTGCTCTGCTACCTCATCCTTTGTATTGTATTTTTTTCTTAATTCATAACAATCCTTATGATGTGTTATAATAGCCATTACAACATCAAAAATATATTCATCCTCTTTGTTTATAAGTCCACATAAACTTGCAGATAATATTTCGTGCCTATAACCCCACTTTTTCCCTAAATTCATCGATTCCTGAAACCCTTTTGATATTTTCCCTATATCGTGCATAAAAATAGAAATAAACAATTTTTCGAAAAATTGATTGTCCCTAATAATATTTTGAGCATCACTATAAATCTCCCTTATATCTCTGTACACTTTTAGTGCGTTTTCTGTATGAGAAAGGAGGGTTTCCCCCTCCTTTTTAGCAAGCACAGAATCAATGTTTGCCATGCATATACACCCCAATATTTAATTCTTCATCATAATAAACTCCATCTATTTTACACTTCCTAAATTCATCAACTATATAAAAGGGTTTAACATCTACTACCTCTCTTGGTATATCTTCTGTAAAGCAGGAGGGCAGAGCTAAAACAAAGCCAAATGCCCCCTTATTAGGAAATGGAACTGTTGTACCTCCGAATAATACAGGTTCCTCTGCTTTAGTTAACTCTACTTTTCTTATACTCTCAATATATGCCAAATCTTGACTTCTTCCCAGCAAAATCTGATGTCTTGGTTCTTTAAAATATTCTTCAAATTTCACATCTTTTATATACAAATACATCTCTGGTTCAAACAATATTTCTCTTCTACAAATATTTGATTTTCCAAAAAATTTTTCATCAACCTCATATATATGTTCTAAATCAACGCACCTTCCACTACTTTTAAAAAAATACCCAACTTCAGTATTCTCTAATGTAACATATTCTCCTTTAACACACTGAAGAATTCCAAATACTGTTGATAGAGGTGGAACAGGAAGTGTTGGCTGATATCCAGAAATAAAATTAGGGTATCTAAAGGAAGCTGTCCAACCCTTAATATGAACTCTTAATACCTCCATCTAACCACCTCTTTAGTCAACGATGTTTTCTATTTCTTTTGAAAAATTAAAACAAGCATCCTTTACTGTTGATACTATCATTTTCTTTTTTGTAAAATCTTTTGATAACACAAGAAGTTCTTCCTTTAATTTATCATTAAATCCATCTGCTATTCCTATATAGATATTTGTTAATATTCTATCATCATAATCATTTAACATTTCTTTAAATGCATTAATATTAATGGTTGCATTTTCTCCATCAGTTTTTGCAATATCCATTAAGATGTGGTTACCGCCATTTATAGCAAGTAATATTATAAACCTTGGTACAATATCTGTAAGATGAGTTGTTTCTTTTGCACCACCTGTTAGATATGGAATTACCTCAATCATATCCTTTATTCTCTTTACTTTTTCTTCTTTTTTTAATTTTATTCCATCTTCTACTTTTTCAACATTCCCATTATCCTTGTATTTCTTTAAAAAATCATCTGAAATATTTTTATAACCCGCCTTTTCTTTTTTTATAAAATAACCTGAATTATCAACATCTATTGCAAATATACCTTTTAAAACTGTTGAATAGAACTCATATTCAAAAGGAACCGGATCTCCTTCGTGCCTTGACATAACAGCATAATCATTTACTATTCTCTCTGGGAAAACTGAAATCAAAGGTGAACATTTAAAGGGAGATATTCTTGTAACTGTACCACCTTCTGTCTTCATATATCCAAACATATCATCATCTTCATATTCAACTGGATTTACTTCTGTAAAAGCTATTTTTTTATCTCTTGTAATAGGGGATAAATTCCATCCTTTTTCATTTTTTAATGAATTCCTAAACCAATATCTAAAAGCCTGTGGTGAAACATACACATAACTTTCTCTTCCCTTTTTTATTTTTTTTACAATAACACAGTTATCTGTTCTTGCTCCTTCATCTGAACCTGCGTTATTTAAAATAGAATGTGGTGCATTTATATAATAAAACCCCAATACGCTTTTCATCATTTATCCTCCTCATCTTCTAAATCAGTTAAATTTCTTCCCTTAAACCATTCAAATAAATTTTCATATATTCTAAAGAGCATTATATCTTGAGATTCTCTAAAATTTCCTTCATTAACTATATAGTTAACATACTCCTCCATTGTAATTAAAGGCTTGTCTTCATTCATTTTTAGTTTGTCCTTAGTAATTTTCAACAAAACATTTGCAAATTTTGCTCTTGTATCAGCCTTTTCTAAATCATAAAGTCTATTTAATTTTTCTGTCTTTTTTATGTATTCTGATACATTGTCTGCTAAATTTTTAATAACCTCTATTCTCTTTTCATCCAATCCCAACACCTCCTTTAAATAGAGGGAAAACATTCTAAAATCACCGATTATTTCTCTTTTTCCCTTAATAAAAAAATATCGTACTATGCTTTCATTATTTAAAAGTCTTTCATATACATTATTTCTTTGGTTTTTTATCTTTTCTTCATCATCTTCTTTTATTTTCTTTGTTAAAACATATCCCTTTTTTATTAATCTGTTCCATTCCTGCCTATTAGGCAAATAATACACCTTCTTTAAAAATTTAAACACTTTATCAGGCAATCTATATATAAAAAGTTCAGGTGCTTGATTATAATTTGTAAATTTATAAAGCATTATTTCTGAACCTTCTTCTATTTCATCTGAATATTCATCAATTAGTTTGTCTGCTATATTAAATAATGCATTCACTGCATTTGAATAGTTTTCGTTATAGCATCCTGTATAATTATTTGTAGAAATTTGTTTTTGAATATCATTTATGCAAATTCTTGCCCAAGATTTTTGAATTGAATAATCTGATGAATGTATTAGAGCAAAATATTTTCCACACGTATAATAACTCAACGGTGATGCTTGAATAGCAAAAACACAACCTGCACAGTATCTTTCTCCATCAATCAAATTTGAGAAAAAATTTCTAAAGCTACCAGAACCAATTAAAGGAATATACGATTTAGAATATTTTATTTTAACTTTGTTTTTACCACAAGACACACAATAATCCCCATTATCTATAGATTTTATTTCTTCAATTAAATTTTCTAAAAAACTACTATACTCTTTTTTCTTATCTTTAATAGCTGGATTAGTAACTTTGCTGTTTGGAAAAATAGAAAATAAACTTTTATTCCACTTATCTTTAAGGTATAGTTCAACTAATAAATTCTTAATCTTTTCAAGATCATTATCATCTATATCTTGTGGATTTTTCTTATTTAAATATGCCAGCATTGATGAAATGCCTGCGTCAACAAAGGGATTACCTGTATAATCAAAATACCCCAACCAATTCACCTCCTTTAATAATTTTTTGAATTTACAAAATTTATTTCCAATATAATATATTTTACATTTATTTAAAAAATCCTTCTATGTTTTATATTTATTATAAAATCTTCAACTAAATAAATACATCTATTTCATTTTTTTCTTTTCCAATGACACTTTTAGTTAACCATTTTTTATCCCTTGAAGAAAAAATAATAACTGAATCTTGTTCAGAATCAATTAATTTGTAAATCTGTGTTCTAATCCTATGAAGCTGTGCTTCAGTAACCTCTCCCTCAAATACTGAATTTTGAATCCAGTTTAAATAAGTTTTTAAAAATTTTAGTACTTTACTAACTCTTTTTTCTCCAACATCATATACAATCAAAACATACACAATTACCACCACATCTTAAATCCTTCATATTTATCTTCTTCAATTAAATGTTTAATTAGTTTATAAAGTTCAAGCCTAATTAACGTCCTGTAACTAACCTCTCTATCCAATTTCTTATGATGAATTGTTGATGAAAGCTTATTCTCATATTCTCTTAAAAACTTTTTTCTGCCTTCATCGTTTAAATAACAATACTCTAACTCTTTTAAAAAATCACTTTCCTTTATGATGCCCTCATTAATTATTTTAAATATTACTCTATCTACTATAATCGGCTTAAATATCTCTGCAACATCAAGAGCAAGAGAAAATCTTCTCTCTCCAGGTTGATGTAGATAGCTTATGGTAGGATTTAACTGAGTATTGTATATTTCACCTAATACGGTTGTATACATAACAGAGTTTCCAAAAGAAATTAAGGCGTTCATAGGATTATTAGGTGGTCTTTTTACCCTTTCTTTAAATTCAAATCTTTCGCCTATTATAATTGGTATAGATTCATAATATAGCTGTCTTATGTTACCTTCTATACCCATTATAGTTGGTATATCAAAAGCTGTTAAAAGGTTCTGCCTTAGTTTTTCTATTTTTTCTATGATTTCTTTTAGTTTTATATCCTTATCCTCATAATGTTTTATATTCTTTACTATATTGTAACTTGCAGAATAAAGTATTTCTCTTGCTATATAACATCTTTTTTCATTATCTATGTTGTGCTTTGCTTGTTGTATAATCAGGTATCCCGAATTATATTTTTCCCTCGGATAAAACGTACCTGAATAGTATCCATAATAGTTAAAAATATGTGCCATTATATTATTCTGTGATAAGAAATTAAGTGCTTTTGTATTCATATCTACTTCACCATAAATTAAAACACTCTCTACATCATTAACTGGTATAGCTTTTGAACCCTGTTCAGTTTCAAAATATAGAGTATTATCTTTTCTTTTTAGTCTGCCACTGTTCATAATGTAATAATTTCTTTTCATATAACCACTCCTTAACAAAAACACAATTCATAGTAACTACACTTTTTACATTTATGGGTAAACTCTGGCTTTGGTGGAATATTTAATTGTTTTATATAATTAATCTGATTAAGTAAATTTTGTATATCATCATAAGCTTTTTCATCATATACTATTGTTTCTGTCCTTCTTTCTTGAGGGTAGTGTACTACCCCCTTGCTACATTGAATACCTTTCTGTCTTAAATAGTAAATATAATAAAGTATCTGATATTTTGTAGCCTGTTCTTCTGCTCTGCTCATTTTTATTTCGTGTATTGCTAAGTCTTTATCAATATAATCAATTCTTATTGTTTCATCGATTAATAACTCTGTTTTTTTCCCTTCTAATTTATCATCGTGTACTTGCTTACCTATTTCTACCTTGTTTGAATTATGCTCCATAGTTAAACCTTTTGAGTAAAACCAAAGTTTCCTTTTACATACTAATAAATAATTAATTTCTACTCCTGTAGCTCTTAAATCTATTGCAGGTACTTCCATTTTATCCCTCCTTTACATTAAATTTATTGCCCTTTTTTTATTTTTTAAACATAAAAAAAGGGCAACTTAAAAAAGTTGCTCTTTAAAAAAGTTTCAATTCCAATATGGTCCGATTTAAACAAGTGGTGATTTAGTATTTAGTCCTACTTGGGAATGTTTCAATTCCAATATGGTCCGATTTAAACTTTGATCCATTCAAAGAAGTGAAAAACCCAAAAAGAGTTTCAATTCCAATATGGTCCGATTTAAACGGGTAAAGAAGGATGAACAGAAAAATGAGGAGAGATAGTTTCAATTCCAATATGGTCCGATTTAAACCTACTTGGATAATAGTTATATCCTCCATTTTTAAAAAGTTTCAATTCCAATATGGTCCGATTTAAACTGTTAGGGACTGTGTAGCCTACATCCAAGATATCAAGTTTCAATTCCAATATGGTCCGATTTAAACTTAAATTGCCACGCGAAACTGCTGAATTAGTAGAAGTGTTTCAATTCCAATATGGTCCGATTTAAACCCCAGCATCTCCAGCTTTTAAGGCTCTTAATTCGTGGTTTCAATTCCAATATGGTCCGATTTAAACCCTACTCCGCCTAAAAGTTCTTTCAATTTTGCTATGTTTCAATTCCAATATGGTCCGATTTAAACTTCACATCTCGCTATACCATCTATATATTGCAAGAAGTTTCAATTCCAATATGGTCCGATTTAAACAAATATACGATAAAAACACAACTGATTTTTCGAAGAAGTTTCAATTCCAATATGGTCCGATTTAAACCCGTTAAGGAAGTCGCATTTTTCAATGGTTCTCCTAATATGAGTATCATATTTTTTTCGGGAACCTTCAGTCATTAAAAAATCCATAGGAGGTTTACAAACTTTATTCCTCTATATACTAATATAACTTATTATTTCCATTATTTCAATATTAAACTTATGCCTACTACATAAAATTTTAACAAACTATTATTTTATAAGCAAAAAAAATCACCCAAGTGAAAGTGTGGTATTTGGTAATTAATGTATAGTTTCACATTTCACTTGGTGAAATTTGAAATATAACAATCTTCTCTTTAAATATATAATTTTACTCTACCATGTATAATTTTTTATATTCATTACTTGCATAATTATCAGTCATCCCTGCTATATAATCACATATTACAGATAAGTAAGCATAATGTAATTCTGTTAATGCTTTTATTGGTAATTCTTTTTCACTGCATTGCTTAATTTCTTTATTTGCTATAATATTTAAAATAGTTTCATTGAAATCCGAATCTAATTTTGGTATAATTTTTTTTATTCCTTCATCATCTAACTTTAACACTGATATCAAAGCCTTAATTTCTGACGGTTTATTTTTAGTAAAATCAATTTCATTAATATCTTTTTCACTATCTTCTAAATTAATTTTTATTTCATAAATATTATCGTAAATGTATTTTATTTTTTCTGTTAATCTATCAAGTATATATGTAGGCATTTGCCTTGGATTAGAATAATATGCTTTAAAAAGTTGTTTTATGATAAAATTTGACTTTCCATCAAATCTATTTACGTTATATGAATTTAGAATCTTGTTTTTTACATAACTTTCAATTATATCATTTACCTTTTCACCTATACATGAAAATTTTACAACATCTTCTTTAAATATTTTATTACCCTGCTCATCCTCTTCACATATACAAACTTTACTTATACAAATTGCATCATACATCTTTTTTAATGTACTTAATGTAACATCTTTAATAAAAAAATCAATTACATTTCTAATTAAAGTATTCTTTATATATAAATCTTTACTATATGAATCTTTAGTTGTTTTGTTTTTCTTTTCTTCCTCAACTTGTTTTTTTATTTTTTCTACAGTCTTAATTAAATCTTTTAAGTTTTCAATATATAAACAATCTTTATCATTATATTTTCCCTCAATTTTTTCTAATTCTATTAATAAATCTTCCAATAATTCTTCAATAGATAATTTTAATTCTATATCCCTTAATCCATCATCAATATCATGTTGTCTTTGTGCAATTTCATCAGCGATAGCAACAATTTGTCCTTCTAATGTTATAGAAAAAGGATATTTCATATATTCTACTAAATTATCATCTTGCCTTTTTGGATTTATAAATTTATGTATATCCCAACACCCTTTGCATTTGTTTTCATTATCATCTCTTTTACAATCAATATGTCTTTTGATTTTCGTATGTTTTAATATTCCTTCTAAAACTTGCCATGTAAGATTCATGCCTTTAAAATCTTTATATTTTACTTCTAAAACATCAAGTATTTTTATTGAATGATAGTTATGTTTAAAACCACCATAATTAATCTTATATTTTATTTTTCCTCCTATATCTTCTTCCCCACACATTATTTCATCCAAAACTCTTTCACCTTGATGTCCAAATGGAGTATGTCCTATATCATGACCTAAAGATATTGCCTCTACAAGATCCTCGTTTAAATTTAAATTTCTTGCTATACTTCGTGCTATTTGTGAAACTTCTAATGTATGAGTTAACCTGGTTCTATAATGATCTCCTTTTTCATGTGAATATATCTGTGCTTTGTGTTGCAACCTCCTAAACGCCCTTGAAAATTTTATTCTATCTCTATCTCTTGAAAAATCATTTCTAATTATTAAATCTTTAAACATATCTTGACCCATATCATCAAAAATTCTTTCTGACTTTTTTTGCTTGTATTCTATCATTTTTTCATTCCTAAATTCTATTAATTCTTTAATAGATACTTTTTGTACAAAACACCCTTTTTCTTCCATTATTATCCTCCTTTTTAATATTATATAAACATATTTCAAAAATACAAAAATATACAATATAATCCATTTATCTATATTATACTACAAAAAATAGTTTGTTAAAATATTTTCATTTTATATTAATAACTTTATATTTATAACTCTACTAAATCATTATTTATATTTTATAGAATAAAAATGTAATGACATTAAGTATAGTATTTTGTATTTATTTATAATTTCACACTTTATCTGTGTAACACTTATTGGAAAAATTTAAAACCACACCAAATTTTACTTGGTGTGGTTGAAATCATTTTCTTTTTTCTGTTCCTTTTTATATATTAGTTGAAATATATTTATCATTGGAAGCTTTACAGGAGGATTTATACCAGATAATGCTGTTACACTCAAAATATATGAACGGGATAATTGAGATAAAGTAGTTACTCCATTTATCTTAAGCATTCTCTCAAAATCTTCTTTATTTATTTTTTCCTTATTACCAATAAATGCTCCCTCAATAGTTAAATTTATCTTAAATAATATTGAATTTTTTACCTTAGACTTAACTGCAACAATAAATTCTAACAATCCAAAATATTTTTTATCATCTTCTTCTATATTTAAAATATTGTAATCAAACTCATAAGTAATATTTATTTTTTCATTTTTACTTACAATTTGCTTTGTTTCTATTGAAAAATTAGACACTCTGTTCCCCAAAAACTGAAAATCTGCTAAAATTTCATTTGACTTAATCATGCATTTTCCACCAACTTTTCATCAAATTTTATATCTAAATCTTCACTTTGTATATCCACTTCATCCCATACATTAGCCTCAATTGAATTGCTTTCTTCAAAAATAACATTAAACTTCCATCCTAATTTTTTAGATATTTTCCAAAGTTGCTCAATAGTTGGGTTATACTCTCCACTCTCAAGCTTTGATACCATTGACTGTTTTATTCCTAATTTTTCTGCTAATTGTTTTTGAGTTAATCCGTTACTGGTTCTATAATCAAAAATCTTCATTGATATATTATATAATATATCATCTAATTCAAAATAATCTTTTTCTTCATCATCTGAAATTTCATCTATAAAATTCCATACATTTTTTAGTTTTTTTGTTTCCATAATTAACACCTCTATTATTCATAAATTATTTCTTCAAATCTTTTATTTGCAATTTTAATTGCATTTCTATAATCCTTGCTATCCTTTTCCTCAAACGTACATAAAAGTATCGCTATATTTTTTCTTTTCAAATCTGTAAACTTAAATATTATTCTTAAATTTTTCATACTTTTAAATCTCATACAATATAATCCATCAGAATCTTTTAATATCTCAAACCAATCCCTCTTTTGATAGCACTCCGTCCACCTTTCTTCTATATGTTTAATCCTCAATCTAAATTGTCTTGTAAACAATTGCTTATATCCACTTTTTTCAAGAAACTCCTTCATTTCTTGTTCACAATCACTATGCATTAGTATCTTATTTGTTAAGAATTGTTCTGGATAAATTATTTTCCCAAAAGAACTCATATATTTTCTCCTTACCTATATTATATCACTTATAGGTAATATTTGCAATAATTTTATATAAAATTATTACCTATAAGTAATATTGCCATAAAGTACTTTTTTTATACATACATTTGTAATTTTTAAATTTAATTAGTTTTAAAAATATAGTAAAGGTATCGATATCTTTTATATTTAAGATTCATATTTAATAAATCATAGAAAAAATAATTTTTTACTCAAACAACCTGACGGTATATACATAATATTCTTTGAAATTCTATCTGCGTATTCCGTAGTTATAGGCAATCTTGTCTTTTTAAATGAACCAACATGAAGTTCTGAAAGATAAAATATTTGCTTTACAATATCATCAAGTGATGTATCCCCATAAACCTTTTCTATTTTTAATGGTCTTGGAGAACCTATCTTTATATCATTAGTAACTAAATATGCATATTTTCCATTTGTTAAATAATATCCTGCTTCAGGATTTTTAAATATATCTTTATCCTTTATTGCAAATTTAACTGCTCCTTGTTTTTTAACTTCTACTATATCAAATTTAATATTTTTTTGTGAAAAATAATTTATATACCAATTTATGTTTTCTCGTGCAAAACCATCTCTATGAATAACAATATGTTTAGGTTTTTGGTTAAATTTTCTTTCATAGCTTAATATTATTTCATCAAAAATTTCTTGCAGTATTCCTTCAACAATTATTTCACCTGTCTGAGGTATTTCCGGTTTGAAATAATTTATTAACGTACCATTTTTATCAAATACAACTGAAGATGATGGATACCTTATTCCTTTATATGGATTTCCTACATCTAAACCTACAAAGCAATCTACATCACTGTTAATTTCCTTTAATCCCCAAGGAACCCCTCCAGATTTAGCAAGCATTCCTAAGGAAATTTCATATATATAATAAATTCCATTATAATTATTTAAGTCCTTACAATTATTGATTATCTTTAAACTGTCAATACATATCATCTGTGATGGTATATTATGCTTAGCCCATATTTTTTTAAACTCTGAATAAGGATTCGATTCATCTGATTTATTTGGTATTACACACAAAACTAAATCAAATTCTTTTTCGTTTTTAATCAAATTACCAGCAATTCTTTTATACTCGGTAATATCTCCAAGTTTGTATTTATAAAAAATTCCTGTATATTCTAAATCCAATAATGATTTTATAGCAAAATTTTTTTGTTCAGTTTTATCATTACTAACTATATACCCATTTTTGTTAAAACTCAAAATTTTTGACAGTGCATTTTTAGATTCTTCTACATAACCTTCTGGGCACATAATAGCAACCCTTATTTTATTATTTGGTTTTAAATAATATCCTTTATAGAATACACCTGTTTTGTTTTTTATTACTTTCCCATTGGATACTAAAAAATAAGGTTTATCTATTTTTCTTTGCTTAAACCCAAGCTCATTAATACTATTTAAATTAAAGTCAAACCTTAAGTTTCCCAATTCTTTTATTTCACCAATATCATCTAAAAAATCAGATAGACTTCTCATTCTATAATTCATATCCATTTTTATATATTTTTCAATATCGCTTGAAAACTTACTATCTATACTTTTTAAACTTTCTCTATCAATTACTTGTTTTAAAGAATGTGGAATAAAATAAAATGTATTTTTATGACCCTTTACTTTAATTACATTTGCTTTTTTATCTTCTTCAGTAAATTTATTAACTCTATATTCTTGTTTATTATTAATAAAATAATCTATTAAGGATTGCCCCTTTAATTCAACTAATTTATCTGATATTGTCTTGTCAATAACATCTTCAATTATACCTGTACTATTTGTATTGTTTGTCCATAAATAATCAACTTTTAATCCTATTACATTTTTATTTTCTTTCATCATATCATATATTGTTTTATCACTTTCAAATATATGATTAATATCACATCTTAAATATGCATATCCATGATCATCAATATAAGGCATTATATTAAAAACTCTATATACTCTTATTCCATCACGATTTACAATTGAAGTATAAATTTTCTTATTTTCTTCTTTTTGTAAAATGACTGGGTTAAAAATACTTTTCCTGAATTTTATTTTATACTTTTCTACCTCTTTTTCTTCTGTTTTATCATAAATCTTCTTATACTTTAAAATTTTATTTATGTAGTAAACAATTAAATTAGAATATACCTCTTTATGATTTTTTATATCCAAATTTTTACATCCAGTATACTCTATTTTCACTCCTTTTATTTCAGGCATGTTTTCTAATTTTTTTAATGAATAAAGATACATATCTCCCATTCTTGATACAAACTCAAATTTATTCTGAGAAGATAATGCATATTGTGCCTGTCCTACTAATTGATAGAAATTATCTACACTTCCAACACCACTTAAAGTATACTCATGAAACTTTTGTTCTTTTAATTGAATATTCGATTTAAATATTTCTAAATGAAAACTCATAAAAAACCCCTTTCCATTACATAAATAATTATTTAATACATTTATTATATTTAATAGAATTATTTTACACATAATCCATTTATATTATAATTTATAGTTTTTATTTTTTCAATAAACACTATTTGTACACTAAATTAAAAAAACCAAGCATTTTGCTTGGTTTTAAATACATTAAATTTATTGTTTAGGTATATATTACCATTTTTAGGATATCCACATATATTTCTTTATTTCTACTTTGTCCTTTCTATTTAAATGTGGATACTAACTTACTCACCTCATTTTCAAGCCCATATCTCTTTTTTATAAATCTATCTTTATTTCTTCTCCTCAAATCCTCCAATTTAAACTTAAATTAAACCTTTATTTAACTTACAACTCACAATTGTTTCAATTCCAATATGGTCCGATTTAAACAAGGAGGCTATTTACCAGCTCTTCCAATGCTTTTAAGTTTCAATTCCAATATGGTCCGATTTAAACTATTTTAATGTTGTCTTCTTGTACATTTTCTATATTGTTTCAATTCCAATATGGTCCGATTTAAACTACCAGTTCAGGCGTCCGTTACGCTTGAACTATAAAGGTTTCAATTCCAATATGGTCCGATTTAAACTAAGATATATACTCTCCTATGTCAATAGATATTAAGGGTTTCAATTCCAATATGGTCCGATTTAAACTTGTTAATACATTGATACAAAATAGGACTTTAGTTAGTTTCAATTCCAATATGGTCCGATTTAAACCAAATAAAGGTATATTTATAGCTCAAGACACTGGAAGGTTTCAATTCCAATATGGTCCGATTTAAACCTGGATTTTTACTTTGGTCTGCTGCTTTAACTATTAGTGTTTCAATTCCAATATGGTCCGATTTAAACTTGTTTTCACCTCATCAAATCTAATTTTTATATTTTGTTTCAATTCCAATATGGTCCGATTTAAACTCATATTCATTCACCACCCTTTTTCTTCTTTTTAGGGTTTCAATTCCAATATGGTCCGATTTAAACGTAGCAAGCCTTTCAGATATATTTACTCAAGACTTAGGTTTCAATTCCAATATGGTCCGATTTAAACCATGAAGCCTGTGGTTGATTGGATAGTAAAAACATTGTTTCAATTCCAATATGGTCCGATTTAAACCGGTGTAATCCAAAAAAGAGAAATCGTCGGAGACACAGGTTTCAATTCCAATATGGTCCGATTTAAACAATGGAACTTGAGGATTGGATAGAACTATATAGAGAAGTTTCAATTCCAATATGGTCCGATTTAAACCCGTTAGGGAAGTCGCATTTTTCATAGGTTCTCCATATATGAATACCCAATTTTTTTCGGGAACCTTCAGTCATTAAAAAATCCATAGGAGGTTTACAAACTTTATTCCTCTATATTCTAATATAACTTATTATTTCCATTATTTCAATATTAAAATTTACTTAAAATTATGTTTATATAATTTAAGTTATATTTTTTATAAAAAATTCTCTACATAAAATAGAGAATTTGTAATTTTACCTTATACATTTTAATATTTTTCCAAACATTCAATCATACCAAAACCAAGACTATTTCTATCACCTAATCCACATTCATAGGCTATTTCTATAAGTTCAGGATTACCTATAATCTCACAATCAGTTAAATATCCTTTAATGTTTATCCCATTTTTATATTTTATAAGTTTTCCTTTTGTGTTCTTCCCAAAGTTAATATCAAATCTTATATCGTCTGGCAACTTTTTATGTATTATCTCATACTTAGCAAGTACATTTCTTCTTATATTTTCAATAAATCTTTCATCTTCTATATATAAATCTCTTTTTAAAAGCCTTCCATCTTCCTTTAATAAAGCTGTTGACATAGTTATAGGTGATATAGTTTTGAATCTCATTCTTTCTTTAAATTCTGGTATTGGAGGTATCGATATACCATCTACCTTTAATTTCGCTGAACCTAATTTTATCTCCTCTTTAAAAAGGATAGATTTAACAAGATATTCAATAAACTCAGAAAAAGGAGATGATATAGAAAGTTTTACATTTCCACTAAATATTATTCTTTCTTTTTCAATTTTATAATTTTCAAAAAATAAATTAGAGAAAGTAAACATCTTGTAATTTTTGTAATTACATCTAAACCCTTCATTGTGGAGTTTATTAGCCATATCTTCGTTTATTTCTTTCAAACAACTGTATATAAACGCTGAAATATAATAATTATAATTGATATCTAACAACTGTTGGTCCTTTGAATTTAAATTTAAAATAATTCTCATCTTAACCTCCTATTATTCAACAGTTTTCCATAATAATATAAATTCTTATTCTATTACACTAACTCCATCTAATTAATCTTTTAATAAGTTTGTTTTTTCATCTCACCCACGTAATTATATTCTTTTTAAAATTCTTTTTTCCTGCATAATATTTCAAAAAAATTTAAAAAAGTGACTTTGAAAATTTTAGTATAAAGTCACTTTTTGCCTTTTTATTCAGCTAAACTATTTGCTTCATATGCCTGCTTTAGGTTTTCATAGAATTGAGCTTCTGCTGTTTTAATATATGGAGCAAGCCATAAAAATCCTATTCCTAATGTTAATATACATAATAATGCCCAACCTATAAAGCTAAGTTGTAATAGGAATAGTTTTCCCTTAAATCCCTTCATCATTTGTTTACTTCTTCTTAATGCCTCCATAGCACCAATTTCAGGATTATCCTTTATAATATAAAATGTTAAAGAATAACTATATGCTGCAATGATTCCAGGTATAATTAAAAGTAATGACCATAGGAATATAAAAATTGACATTAATAATTGTGCTAAAAATGCTGTTGCAAAGTTTTTAAAACCATCAAACAGGTTTTCAAGTTCTAATGGTTGATTTCTTACAAGTCTTAAAAAACTGCTTGCTAAACCTAAGGCAAAGGGCCCACCAATAAGTAAACCAAATATCCACCCAATGTATGGGATTGCTCCTGGAATACCTGGAAGTAATGAGCCAAGAAAGCAAACAAGTATTGCCATACCCCAGTTGCCCTTTAGTCTCTGTCTTGCATCAAATTTTAATTCAGCATTGCTTTTGATTAGTGAATAATTTACGTTCATACCCATCCTCCTTGTTAAAAAACTGTCTATGATTGTAACATAAGTAGTAATTTTTTGCAATATTTTCTACATATTATGACATAAACCCCTATTTACATTTATTTAATAATAAATGCAAATAGGGGTTATTTTTATCTCTTATTATCATCTTATTACCTTACTATACCTTATCTCTCCTGTAATAGCATTAACATATTTTTATTCTCTCTCCAACTTTAATTTCCTTTAAAATTCCCTCCTGTGCCTCTACTACAAAGTATGCACCTTTTTCATCAGAGATTTCGCATCTAATTTCCAGTAAAGCTTTTTTCTTTATAGGAAATTAGATTTTTTCTATTTTATTGAAATTTTGGAAGGGAAAAAGGCCGTAGGCCATGTATATAGATACACCTTCCCCCTCCCCATCATAATGAAAAGCTGTATTTCCAATTTTATTATCGACTATGCGGTGTTAAAAATTGGATTAATCCAATTCATAATTATCAACATTTCATCTTTCAAATCTTCTATTATATTTATCTGCAAAAGCCTTTTTTCTCTGAATCCTCGAATGTTTCTAAAAAAGTATAATTGGGTTAAGTTAAAGGCTATTATCATGAA